>JAPUIN010000243.1 GCA_027297005.1 Acidobacteriota bacterium | reverse complement strand
CGCATGGCCCCACCGCCTGTGGGCGCTGACGCGGGTTTCGCCCGCCTTCGCGTCAGCTCTTCTGGTGGTGGGGTTCCTTGCGGGATTTCTCTCGGTGGACCGCCTCTCGACCCTAGACGCGGGGCGGCCCACCGGGAGCTTCGGCGTCGAGGCGCCCGCCGTGGCGCACACCCTGCGCACCATCGAGACCGAGCCCGGATCGGACACCGTCCTGCTCGGGTACGACACCATCGGCAGAGCCTCGATGCAGGGGACCATCGACGATCCGGGGATCCGAACCCTGCTCCTGTCGACGCTCGGCGAGAGCGTCAACGCCGACCTCCGCCTCCAGGCGATCGATCTGCTGCGCGATCAGACCGATGACCCTAAGGTGCGTGGCGCGCTCCTTCGGGCGATTCGTGCCGACGACAATCCGGCTGCGCGCTTGAAGGCGCTCGCTGCTCTGCGTGACCGGGCCGTGAGCGACGCTCACGTGCGGAGCGCGGTGACCCGGGCTCTCCTGAAGGACGAGAACCCCGGGGTTCGAGTGCGTGCGTTCGACGCGCTCGCCGGGATCGGCAGCCCGGAGATGATGCCGCTCTTCGAACGGCTGGCGCGCGAGGACTCCAACGAATACGTCAGGATGCGATCCGCGGCGGTCGTCGATGCCCTCTACCGTCCGGAGGATCGGTGATGCGCGCGGCACGCGCCCTGATCCCGGCGGCCCTGCTGTTGCTCAGCCTCGTGCCGGTGGCCGCGAACGAGGCCCGTTATTACCGTGACGGACGATACCTCGTCCATGAGATCCATGGCGCCATTCCGGTCCGCCTCCCCCGTATCCGGATCGAGACCGATCTCGGCGCGGTGCACGTCCGGTCTGCGCCCGGCAACGAGGTGCGGTATCGCATCCGGGTTCGGGTGGTCGCGAGAGGACAGGAGGCTTCCCGCCGGCTCCTCGACCGGCTGATGATCGGCGCCAGTCGGAGTGGTGATCTCGTTCTGTTCACCGGTCAGATTGCCGACCCCGGATTGCTGAGGGGATTGGCGGCCGACTTCGAGATCGTGGTCCCCGAAGATGCGAGCGAACTCGAAATCTTTACAGGCGGGGGGGACCTCGTGGCGGAGGAATTCGGCGGTCGGGCGACGCTCGTCACCCGCGCCGGCAACATCTCGGCCGGCGCCCTGGCAGGATCCCTGAGGGCAGAAACCTCGAGCGGTACGATCCGGATTGGCCGCGTCGGTTCCGACGCGAGGTTGATCACCGGAGGCGGCAGCGTCCACCTGGATGAGGCGGGCAGCGACGTCCTCGTCCGGACCTCCGGCGGCGATATCGTGATCGGCCGCAGCGGCGGCGGGGTCAAGGTCGAGTCGGGAGGTGGAGATGTCCGGATCGATGAAGCAGACGGGGATGTGACGGTTGGAACCGGAGGGGGCCGGATCACGCTTGGTCGGATCGGCGGCCGCGTCTGGGCCGCGACGGCCGGCGGAGGCATCCGGATCGGCACGGCCGGAGGAGGAGTGCGGTGCGAGACTGGGGCCGGCGTCATCGAACTGCAGGCGATCGGCGGCCCGATCCGGGCGATCACGTCAATCGGCAACATCCTCGCGGACCTTTCGAGTTTCCGCGGCGTCTTCGGGGGTTCGGAACTGCAGACGAGGCAGGGGGACATCATCGTCTCGATCCCGGATTCGCTGGCCGTGACGATACGCGCCCTGCTCGACAACCCGTCCGCGGGCCGGATCCGCAGCGAATTTCCGCTGAAGATTTCCCGGAGGATCGGGGGGATCGGCAGGCCGATCGCGATCGCAGAAGGGGACATTGCGGGCGGGGGATCGCTGCTGACGATCCGCTCGCTCGGAGGTGACATCGTCATTCTGAAGTCTGAAACGGCGGGCCGGGATTGAGCCCACAGGGGGGTGTTGAATGAGCGTCCGAACAAAGCTTTTCCTTCTCATGGTCTGTTTCATCGCGTTCGTCTTTCTGGCGGCCGCGCCGTTGCCTTCGTCGGCGACCGTGCCGGAGCCCGCCCCGGCTCCGACTGTATCGCCGGTGCCTCCAGTTTCACCGGCGCCCTCAGCCGTGTCGGGGCATGAGATCGCGTGGGTTGTGGATCGGTCCGGCGACGAAGAGATTGACGACCATGAAGCGGTGTTGGCGCCGCATGCCGATGCGAACATGTTTTTCTTCGGGGCGAGCGGGACATGGCTCGGCGTGACCATCGCCGACGTCGACGAAGAGAGGGCAAACGAACTGGGGCTTCGCGACGTTGCGGGGGCCGAGGTGCAGGCGGTTCTTTCGGGTAGCCCGGCCGAGAAAGCCGGCCTGAAGAAAGGGGATGTCATCCTGACCTTCCAGGACACCACCGTCCAGGGGGTCGCCCAGCTCACTCGATTGGTTCGGGAGACGCCCGCCGGCCGCACGGTAAGGCTGGAGCTGTTCCGCAATGGTTCTACGCGGACCGTGGAGGCGGAGCTCGAAAAAGGGGGCGCGGGCCACGACTTCACCAGGATCGTCCGCAAGATCAAGATCCCGGACTTCGAGATCCCGGACTTCGAGATGCCGGACATTGATTTCGACATTCCTCACATGATCGACAATATCTTCAGTGCCAAGCACGGCACGGTGCTGCTCGGAGTTTCGGTGGAATCCCTCAACGGTCAGCTGCGTGAGTTCTTTGGGGTCAAGGGGGAGGCCGGCGTGCTGGTCCGCTCCGTTAAAGAGGAGAGCGTGGCGGCCGAGGCCGGCGTCCGGGCCGGTGACGTGATTCTGAGGATCGATGACGAGGAGATCGATGGTCCGGGGGGGCTGCGCCGGGCTCTGCGGGAACGGAAGGGACAGACGATCGACATCACGTTGATGCGGGAGCGGCGCGAGCGCACGCTGACGGCCACGTTACCCGAGGAGAGCACGGGCGGCGGGGAAACTCGGTGGGAGTGGAAAGATGCCCCGCACGAAGGGACCGAGCGGATCCACGAGCAGGTCGATCGCATCCGATCGATGCACCACGAGCTGCGGGGAGAGGAGAGGCGCCTTCAGCATCTCGAGCGGCATCTGCGCAGGCAGAACTACAGGATGCAGCGCTATCGCCATCGCATCGAACGGGAGCGCTACCGTAATCGTTTGCCGGATCTGAGCCGGGAATCCACCATCGCGATCTGACGAGCGGTTCAGACGGCCCGCACGCGGCGGCGTGCCTGCGAAGGCACCCGCCCCGCGGGGTCAGGATGTATTGCAGGTTGAGGGGGTCGGGGGTGGCGACGCTGAGCGGCGCGCCGACCCCCTCCGACGGGCCTCACGAAGGTTGTTGGCCGCCGCCCGCAGTGCGAATTGCTCCCCCGGGAACCCACCGATTAATCGCCCTCCCCATATCTCACCGGGCAGCTCCAGATTCCCACCACGCGAATCAGATCACTCCACAGAATCGGCAGAACAGCGAACTGAAGCAGTGGATGGTGCTGCCGTTCACACGAAATGGTACCGTAGGGACCCTTTCTTTCGAGGGTTATGGTGTCGAACGTCATCGAGGCGCGGGGACTGCAGAAGATGTACGGTGATTTCATGGCTGTCGCGGGCGTCGATTTCGCCATCCGAAAGGGGGAGTGTTTCGGTCTCCTGGGGCCCAATGGCGCGGGGAAGACCTCCATCGTGAAGATGATTGTTTGCGTCTCGCCACCGAGCTCGGGGATGCTGACCGTCTTCGGCATGGATGTTTTGCAGGAGCCGAGGCGGATCAAGGCGCGCGTCGGCGTCTGCCAGCAGGAGGACAATCTCGATCCCGATTTCTCGGTCGTTAAGAACCTGCTGGTGTTCGGTCGATACTTCGGAATTCCACGGCGCGAGGCCGAACGGCGGGCCCGCGAGCTGCTGGAGTTCATGGGACTGTGGGAACGCCGGGATGATCGGATTCGCGAGTTGTCGGGGGGACTGAAGCGGAGGCTCGTGATCGCGCGGGCTCTGCTGAACCGGCCGGACCTCTTGATCCTGGACGAGCCGACCACCGGACTCGATCCTCAGTCGCGCCACCTGGTCTGGGATCGAATCCGGAGCCTGCGCAGGCAGGGGACGACGATTCTCCTGACGACCCACTACATGGATGAAGCGCAGCTCCTCTGTGATCGGCTCGTGATCATGGATCATGGGACAATCCTCGTGGATGGACCGCCGACGGAGCTGGTGCGGACGAGGGTAGGGAAGGAGGTCGTGGAGGTCTGGGGTTATCCCGAGGGACTTCTCGAGCACGCCCGCGTGAGTGGCTGGGACTTCGAGACTGACACTGACCGGCTTTTCATCTACACGGATCATGGCGACACGGTCTTCGCGGAGATCGCGGAGCGATTCCATTCCGAGCGCTGCACGGTCAGGACGGCGGGGCTCGAGGATCTGTTCCTCAAGCTGACCGGGAGGGAGCTGCGGGAGTGATCGATCTGATTCGAAACATCAGCACCCGATCCCTGCGAGTCTGGGAGCGGAATCGCGACGTCTACTTCGTCACCTGGAAAACGAATCTCTTCCCTCCGCTGCTCGAGCCGGTGCTGTACCTCGTCGCCTTCGGGGCGGGGATCGGTGCGCTGGTCAAGGAGGTGCCGTACGGCGGCGAGCCGGTCGGCTACACGGCCTTCATCGCGCCGGGGCTCCTGGCGACGCAGGTGATGTTCCAGTCCTTCTTCGAGAACACCTACAACACCTTCGTCCGGATGTACTACCAGAGAACGTTCGACGCCATCGTCACAACCCCCCTGTCGGTCGAGGACGTGATGGTCGGGGAATTACTGTGGGGTGCGACGAAAGGAACCGTGGGGTGCACCCTGATGATGCTGGCGATCAGCTTTTTTGGTCTGCTTCACTTCCCGCACGCCCTCATCATCGTGCCGTTCTCGTTCATCGCAGGGCTCTTCTTCGCCGGGATTGCGCTCTGTTTCACCGGCATCGTGCCGCAGATCGATTCCTTCAACTTCCCGATCTTCCTGTTCATCATGCCGATGTTTCTGTTTTCCGGGACATTCTTCCCACTGGAGGTGCTGCCCGGCTGGGCGCAGACACTCGCCATGGTGCTGCCGTTGACCCATGTGACGCGGGTGATGCGCGAGGCGTCGTTCGGCCGGCTGCCGATCGACCTACTGGGCGATCTCGTCTATCTGCTCGTCGGAGTCGTCCCGGTCATGCTGCTCGGGATCCATCTGATGCGCCGGCGGCTCGTCGTCTAGGAGCCTGCCTGGCTCTTTCGTCGGCCCGCCAATTGTCCGATCAGAACTTCAGGGCGAGTCCGGCGTAGACACCGTCGAAGCTCGAGTCGATCCGGCCGAAGTCCTTGGCGTCGATCTCGAATTCGAACATCCGGTACCCCGCGAAGACCCCGAACGAGTGCAGAAAGTAGTACTCGATCTGCACCCGGGCGTCGAGCATGTCAATCTTGTTGCCCGAGATATTGACCCCCACGCCATCGACCTCCGCGCGGATGTGGAAACCCGGGAGCGGCTTGATGATCACGGTGCCGCCGACGGTCGGGAACGGCACATCCTCGTCGAGGGTCGTGAGACCGGTGACGGAGCCGTCGAGCCGCATATCGACCTGCGCGAGATTCACACCGAGATGCATGCCAACCTCGACGACCTTCAGATTCACGAATGAATACCGGTACTTGGCCTGGAGGAGTGTCAGGTCGAGGTTGGTATTGATCGCCTCGCCAGCACTAAACGTCGTGTCATTGAAGTCGAGGCTCGCCGTCAGGACGTCGGACCCGCTGTGCGACGAATCGGCGTAGTCGAAGATGAATCGGCTCTTCTTGAATAATCGGACCCAGACCCGGCCCGAGGCGGCCGTGGTGGAATCATCGAGACCGAGGGTCTCAGCGAAATCGATCTCGGTACCGGGGACCGTGTCTCCGATCGCGCCGGTCGCATCGAAGTTCTGGAGCCATGGAGCCGCCTCGACGCCGATGTAATCCCCGATGGCGTGTGCGGGCGCCGGGAAGGCCAGAGCGGCGATCAGCGCCACCGGGACAGACAGGAGCAGGTGGAAACGGCCGGTCGTCATGCGCGTCGAGTTCATCGGACCCTCCTCATACAGGACTTCGAAAACTTAGGTCCGGGCACGACGCGGCGCAAGGGGGATAGCCCGGAAAGCCGCGATTGGTACGGCTTTCCGGTGATTCCTCCGGGAGATGTCATGTCAGCGTGAGTACGATTCTGCGATCTGGTGCATCTCGCGGACGCAGGCGACGGCTCCTTAGGCTGGGGAAGCCTCCCTTTTCAATTTGTTGACACGATCCCCTGCAGCCTCCTATCATTTGTTTCATGAAGCGCAACACCGAGAGATTGGCTGATCTAATCCACGACTGGAACGAGATTGGCGCGCCCGCGAAGCCGGATCATCCGATCGCCTTCGATGACGAGACGCTGCGCGATGGTCTGCAGGGGCCGAGTGTCGTCGATCCTCCGATCGAACAGAAAGTGCGGATCCTGCAGTCGATGAATGCCCTTGGGATCGAGACTGCCGACGTCGGTCTTCCTGGAGCCGGGCCGCGGGCGGTTGCCGACGTCACCGCCCTCTGCAGGGAGATCGTGTCGTCCCGTCTCCGGATTCGCCCCAACTGCGCCGCCCGCACGATGGTTCGCGACATCGAGCCGATCGTCCGCATTTCCTCGGAGATCGGGTTACCGATCGAGGCCTGCCTGTTCATCGGTTCCTCCGCCATCCGATGCTACACAGAGGGCTGGACGATCGACTCCCTGCTCGAGCACACTGAGGAGGCCGTCACCTTCGCCGTCAAGGAGGGGCTGCCGGTGATGTACGTGACGGAGGACACGACACGGGCCGATCCCGAGACGATCCGGCGCCTGTACACGACGGCGATCCGGTGCGGAGCAAAACGGATCTGCGTCACCGACACGGTGGGGCACGCGACACCGCACGGCGTGACACAGTTGATCCGGTTCGTGCGATCGGTCATCGACGAGACGGGAGCCGACGTCGGAATCGACTGGCACGGGCACCGCGATCGCGGCCTGGCGATCCCGAACACGATCGCCGCCATCGTCGCCGGTGCCTCCCGCGTCCACGGGTGCGGTCTGGGTATCGGTGAGCGTGCCGGAAATACCCCGATGGATCTCCTGCTCGTCAACCTGAACCTGCTCGGCTGGATCGATCGGGACTTGACCGGGCTCTCCGAATATTGCGGGGCGATCTCGGAAGGATGCGGGGTGCCGATCCCGCACAACTATCCGGTCGTCGGCAGTGACGCCTTCGAGACCGGGACCGGCGTCCATGCCGCCGCCGTGATCAAGGCCCTGAGGAAGAATGACACCTGGCTCGCCGACCGTGTCTACTCGGGAGTGCCGGCGACCGATTTCGGGTTCGAGCAGGGGATCCGGATCGGCCCGATGTCGGGCCGCTCGAACGTCATCTTCTGGCT
>JAPUIN010000242.1 GCA_027297005.1 Acidobacteriota bacterium | reverse complement strand
TTCCTCCAGTGGGGCTCGCGGTTGCTCCCGATGACCTACGCGCTGCGCGCCCTGCGCCGGGCCCTACTGCTCGGCACACCGGTGGCTGATCTTCTACCCGAGATCCAGGCGCTCGTCCTCTTCAGTCTCTTCCTTCTGCCGCTCGGGATCATCGGGTTCCGCATCGCGCTGCGCCGGGCACGGCTCGAGGGATCCCTCATCCAGTACTGATCGACGCATCGCCAATCACGCTTCTGTCACACGGCATCAGGTGGTTCGATCGATCGTGTTGTTCCTCGATGCATCGCATCATGCGCGCGGCCGAATTCGTTGACACCCCCGGGACCCTATGCTATAGATGAAACCTCTTCGTAGAGTGAGCGTCCTTCGGATGATCCGTGACTGATCCGGCTGAGGTTCGTGAACGGACGCGTGGCTTCGGAGGGAGGATCCCACTTTGAAATTCGAGAAACTGAACCTCCCTCTCGAAGGGGAGCTCATCGAGGTCGAGAACGGGCAGCGGAAGGTTCCGGCATACCCGATCATTCCTTTCATCGAGGGGGACGGCATCGGCCCGGATATCTGGGCCGCGGCCCGGCGCGTCATCGACGCCGCGGTCCAGTCGACCTATGGCGAGTCGCGCAGGATCCACTGGTTCGAAATCTACGCGGGTGGGAAGGCCCGCGAACGCTATGGCGAGTGGCTTCCGCAGGACACGCTCGAGGCGATCCGTTACTACCGTGTCGCCATCAAGGGCCCGCTCACGACTCCCATCGGAGGCGGATACCGCAGCCTGAATGTGACCCTGAGGCAGGAACTGGAACTTTACGCCTGCATTCGTCCCGTGCGCTACTTCGAGGGTGTGCCGTCGCCACTACGCCGGCCCGAGCAGATGGACCTCGTAATTTTCCGCGAGAACACAGAAGACGTCTACGTGGGAATCGAGTGGCGCGAAGGCTCGGAGAAATGCCGTAAGGTCATCGAGTTCTTGAACCGGGAGATGGGATGCAGCGTTCCCTCGGATGCGGCGATCGGTGTGAAGACGATGTGCGCGAGCGGGAGCCGGCGCCTGGTGCGCAAGGCCATCCGTTATGCCATCGATCGCAAGAAGCCGAACGTGACCCTCGTGCACAAGGGAAACATCATGAAGTACACGGAGGGGGCATTCAAGGAATGGGGCTATCAGGTTGCGAGAGAGGAGTTTGCTGAATACACGCTCACCGAAGAGGAGGCCCTGAAGCTCGGCGCCACGGCGCCGACGAGCAAGGTGATCATCAGGGATCGGATCGCTGATTCGATGTTTCAGCAGATCCTCACGCGCCCCGGCGAGTATTCCGTGCTCGCGACGCCTAACCTCAACGGCGACTATCTTTCGGATGCGGCCGCGGCCCAGATCGGCGGACTGGGGATGGCACCGGGGGCGAACATCGGGGAGACCGAGGCGGTCTTCGAGGCGACGCACGGCACGGCGCCGGTCTACGCCGGCCAGGACAAGGTGAATCCGGGATCGCTCATCCTGTCGGGTGCGATGATGCTCGAGCATCTTGGCTGGCAGGAGGGCGCCGATCGGATCGTGCGAGGCGTGCAGAGCGCCATCAGGACGCGGAGGGTCACCTACGATCTGGCGCGCCAGATGGAGGGAGCCCAAATGGTGAAATGCTCCGAATTCGCGGACGGAATCATCGTCGGAATGGAGGGCGAAAGCTGACGCCGGTCCACGGGCACGGAGGGAGGGAGGCGAAAGTCGGATGAACAGGAAAGTCTCCATCATCGGCGCGGGGAATGTCGGAGCCTCCACGGCGGAGCGCATTGTTTTTCGACGCCTCGCGGATGTGGTCCTCGTGGACATCATCGAGGGGATGCCCCAGGGGAAGGCGCTCGACCTGAACGAGGCAGGCCCCATCGACGGATATGATTCGCGCCTGACCGGCAGCAATGGATACGAGGAGACGGCCGGCTCGGACGTCGTGGTCATCACGTCTGGCCTGCCGCGCAAACCGGGGATGAGCCGGGACGATCTCCTCAGGAAAAACTTCGAGATCGTCCGATCGGTCACCCAGGAAGTGGCCCGCCGCTCTCCGAACGCCGTCCTGATCATCGTCAGCAATCCTCTCGACGCGATGGCGTACACGGCTCTCAAGGCCAGCAGTTTTCCGCGTGAGCGGGTCATCGGGATGGCCGGCGTGCTCGACTCGGCGCGGATGCGGTTTTTCATCTCCGAGGAGCTGGGCGTCTCCGTTGAGAACACGCATGCGTTCGTTCTCGGCGGCCACGGAGATTCCATGGTGCCCTTGCCGCGCTATTCCACCGTGGCGGGCATCCCGATCACCGAACTGATGTCGAAGGAGAGAATCGAAGCGATCGTTCAGCGGACCCGGGACGGCGGTATCGAGGTCGTGAATCTCCTGAAGAGCGGAAGCGCCTACTACGCTCCGGCCAGTTCCATCGTGCAGATGGTCGAAGCGATCCTCAACGACACGCACTGCATCCTGCCTTGCGCGGTCTTTCTGCAGGGCGAATACGGATACGAGGGGATTTATCTCGGTGTCCCGGCCCGGCTCGGCATGAAGGGGATGGAGAAAGTTATCGAGATCAAGCTGACCGATAAGGAGAAATCGGCGCTCGATCGATCGGCCGATACCGTCCGGACGCTGATCGGCAAACTGGACATTTAGGAGCCTGTTCGGGTATTGCGTGGGGTCGCGTTCGGGACAGCCTCCTCTACCCGAAGGGTCGTTCGAGAAGGGTGGTGACCTCCTCCTCGGTGCTCGCGGCGATTTCGCGCACCACGCCATCCAGCGCGTGGTCAATCGCCTCCAGGGAGCCACGCGGGCCATCGGTCAGCAGCGCGAACGCGAACCGCCGCCCCTCCGAGTTCGCAACGTATCCGGCCAGGGTGCGCGAACCGGAGACGCGTCCCGTCTTCGCGCGTACGCGACGTCCCCCCGGGTCCCCCTCAAAGCGTTCCTCGAGTGTGCCATCGGCGCCGCCGATTGGGAACGAAGCGGCGAGATCGGGACCGATGGTGAAATCGATTGCGGCGTGGGCGAGAAGGACTGCGATGAGGCGTGCCGGCACCCGGTTGTGTGACGACAGTCCCGAGCCGTCAGCCAGGATGGACCGGGAGGGGTTCGCTCCGATGCTGGTCAGGTAGCGCCGGACGACCCGCAGTCCGTCCTCGCGGGTGCCCGGCGGACCCGCGAGGCGGGCACCAAGAGTTTTCAGCAACATCTCGGCCATGAAGTTGTTGCTGTGCTTGTTCATATCGCGTACGAGGGAGCCGAGCGGCCGGGAGTTGTGTCGGTAAAGCTCGACCGCGTTCCCCGGCACGTGCCCCACCCTCACCTCTCCGACGATCGTGATCCCCTCGGACCGGGCGATTGCGCGGAAGGTGTGGAGCGCGTAAAGGGCCGGCTCCTCGACGGACCGGTAAAAGGTCATCGGTCTTCCGTCGATCCGCATGTGGCCGCGGACGGCAAGGATGTTGCGGCCTCCACGGAATCGCCGCTCCACCCGGATGGAGGTGGAGCGGGTGGTCATGGCGGCGCGATTGACGATATCGAAAAAATTGGCGGCCGGCTCGAGGGCGACGCGGGGACGATCCTGAATCCGGCGCGCCGGTTCGATGCGCACGACGATCGCGTTGAAGTTGCTGGACAGAGCGCCGATCGGCGCGTTGTAGGCCGAATCGTTCCCCGCCCGGGGCCAGCCCGGCGGACGCCGCTCTCCATCGAAGTGCGATTCGTCACCGACCAGGTCCCCGGTCACACGCCGGACGCCGAGAGCGGCGAGCCGGCGCGCGATGAGCCACCACGCCTCACCGAGGAGATCAGGTGCCCCCTGACCCTCGATATAGAGATTGCCGGTGATGGTGCCCGCGTCGTTCGGAGGGGCATCCGCGTGGATGATCGTTGCGAACGTGAATTCCGGACCGAGGATGGATAGAGCGGCCGCTGCGGTCAGGATCTTCAACGTCGAAGCGGGCTTCAACGGTCTGTCGGCATTCCTCTCGAAGATGGTACGCCCTTCGGGCAGGGCGATGACGACGAGCGCTGTCTCACGCGGACGGAACACCGGGGATCGCAGTCGAGAGGCGAGCCGCGAGGTCAGCGCGGATGCCGTGGCGGGAGACTCGGCAACGCCGTCCGCCGTTTTCGCCCCGGGGGACTGGGTGGCGAGGGGGCAGGCGATGAGCGTGAAACCGGCTGCGATCCACAGGAGTCGAGTTGATCTGGGCGTTCGGGATTGGTCGATTGTAGAGCCCTTCCGATCGGACCACGAATCGTAGCAAAGCTCCGAAAGGCTGTCAAAACAACGGTTTGACACGATCCGGTGCCGATGCTATATAAGGTGGCCTTGCCGGAGACTTGGTGAAAATCCACGAGTATCAGGCGAAACAGATCCTGAGTCGTTTCGGTGTCGACGTGCCTCGCGGCGAGGTCGCATTCTCCTCGAAGAACGCGAGCGCAATCGCGGGTCGACTCGGTGGCCGCTGTGTCGTCAAGGCACAGATCCATGCCGGAGGTCGCGGCAAGGGAGGCGGCATCAAGTTCGCCGCCGACGCCGATGAGGCGGGAGTGATCGCCGGCCGGCTGATCGGCATGACGCTGGTCACACCGCAGACGGGACCGCAGGGACGCAAGGTGCGTCGGCTGCTCGTGGAGGAGTCGCTCGAGATCGAGCGTGAGCTCTACATAGGCATCACGCTCGATCGGGCAAGGGGCGTGCCGGTCCTGATGGCGAGCGCCGAGGGTGGTGTCGAGATCGAGGAGGTAGCCAGGCGCAACCCGGCGGCGATCGTGAAGGAGCCGATCGAGCCGCTTCTCGGGTTGCGCGCCTTCCAGGCGCGCAAGATCGCGAGGGCGCTCTCTCTCTCGGGGGATGCGGTCAAGCGTTTCACGCGCCTGAGCCAGGCGCTGGCGCGCGCCTACGCTGAAACCGATGCCTCGCTTGCCGAGATCAACCCCCTCATCATTACGAGGGACGGAGCGGTCCTGGCACTCGACGCCAAGATGAACTTCGATGACAACGCGCTGTTCCGGCACCCGGAAATTAGCGAACTGCGCGATCCGGATGAGGAGGAGCCGCTCGAGATTGAGGCCTCGGCGCACTCCCTGAACTACATCAAGCTGCAGGGGAACATCGGCTGCATGGTCAACGGCGCGGGGCTCGCCATGGCCACGATGGACATTATCAAGCATGTCGGCGGCGAGCCCGCCAACTTTCTCGACGTCGGCGGCGGCGCCAGCTCGGAACAGGTCGGCACGGCCTTCCGGATTCTCCTGTCCGATCCCAACGTCAAAGCGGTGCTGATTAATATTTTTGGAGGGATCCTGCGGTGTGACATCCTGGCCGAGGGGATCGTCGATGCAGCCCGCAAGATGGATGTGACGGTTCCAATGGTCGTTCGACTCGACGGAACGAACGTCGAGGAAGGCAGGAAGATCCTGAAGGCGGCGAAGCTGAACTTCACGCTCGCGGACGGCATGCTCGATGCCGCGCAGCATGTGGTGCGGCTCGGAGAGAGACGATGAGCGTTCTCGTCGACGCATCAAGCCGGGTCGTCGTGCAGGGCCTCACCGGTCGAGAAGGGAGCTTTCACGCGCGCCAGTGCATCGAGTACGGCACCCGGATCGTCGCCGGTGTCACACCGGGGCGAGGAGGAGCCGAACAGGACGGCGTCCCCGTCTACGACACGGTCCAGGAAGCGGTGGAGCGACAGGGCGCGCGCGTCTCGTTGATCTTCGTGCCTCCCGCAGCGGCCGCCGATGCGATCCTGGAGGCGACGGATGCCGGTGTGGAGTTGATCGTCTGCATCACCGAAGGAATACCGACGGCAGATATGGTCCGCGTCCGTGCGGCGCTCGCGCACCGAACCACGCGTCTGATCGGGCCGAACTGTCCGGGCGTGATCTCGCCGGGCAAGAGCAAGGTCGGGATCATGCCGGGGTTCATTCACACGCCGGGATCCGTGGGAGTCGTGTCGCGCAGTGGAACGCTGACCTACGAGGCGGTCGCGCAGTTGAGCCGTCGCGGGATCGGTCAGACGACTAGCATCGGGATCGGCGGGGATCCGATTATCGGAACGACGTTCGTCGACGCCCTGATGCTGTTCCGGGATGATCCCGACACACGCGCGGTTGTGATGATCGGCGAGATCGGCGGCGGAGCGGAAGAAGAGGCGGCCGAGTTCGCGAAGCGAGAATTGAAAGTGCCGCTCATCACGTTCGTGGCCGGACAGACTGCGCCGCCAGGGCGGCGAATGGGTCACGCGGGGGCCATCATTGCGGGGGGGCGTGGCACGGCCGCGGAGAAGATGGAGGCCCTGAGGGAGGCGGGCGCCTGTGTGCTGGAGAGCCCTGCTGAAATCGGCGAGGCGGTCGCGAAGCTTCTGGCCTGATCGCCGACGCACACGGCGAGGGGAGGACGAAGGGAATGGAACGGACACTGTCGATCGTGAAGCCGTTTGGGGTGGAAGGAGACGTCGTGGGCGAGGTCCTGCGCCGGTTCGAGTCGGCCGGTTTGAATGTCGTGGCGCTCAAGATGGTCCGCCTGGATGCCGATCGAGCCGCGGGGTTTTATCATGTCCATCGTGAACGACCGTTCTTTTCCTCCTTGATTGCCTTCATGACGTCGGGGCCGATCGTCCCTATGGTCATCGAGGGTGAGAATGCCATCGACAGAGTCCGCAAGATCATGGGAGCCACCGATCCGG
>JAPUIN010000241.1 GCA_027297005.1 Acidobacteriota bacterium | reverse complement strand
CCAGGGCCGCCAGCAGGATCGCGGATTTGGACCGATGCCGTCCCCCGCCATGCCGCTTCCGGCCATGGCCGGGCCGGAGGATCGCATCGGGATGCTGCCGCTCGAACATGAGATCCCTCCCCCGAGTAAGGTGCCAGAATGAACCTGCCCCGTCTTGCCGTCCAGCGTCCGGTCACGACGTTTATGATCCTGGTGAGCATCATGGTGATCGGGGGGATCGCGCTGGCGAGGCTGCCGCTCGCCTTCCTGCCGAACATCGATGTGCCGTTCATCGTCGTCAACGTCCCCTATCCGAACTCCAACCCATCGCAGATCGAGAAGGAGATCGCGAAGCCGGTTGAGGAGGTCCTGGCGACGCTGCCTGGAATGAAACATCTCAATTCGAGATCCAGCGCCGACAATGTGTTTTTCTTCCTGGAGTTCAACTGGGGCGATGACCTCGACATCGTTCGCATGCAGGTCAGCGAGAAGATGGACCAGGTCCGCCGCAGTCTTCCCGAGGGGATCGGCGAGGTCGTGATCCTCTCGTTCAATACGACCGATATGCCGGTCGTGATGGCACGGATCTCGGCCAAGGGCGTGGATCTGTCTGAGAACTACGAGCTGCTCGAGACCCGCATCCTGAACCGGTTGCGCCGGGTACCCGGGGTCGCCAAGGTCGAGATCGAAGGGGTGCTGCCGAAGGAGATCAGCATCGACCTGATCCTCGACAAGATTAAGGAGCACCGGGTCGACGTCCAGGCCCTCATCCAGAAGCTGCAGGGCGCCTCGTCGAACCTGGTGCTCGGTCAGGTCTCGCAGGGCGGGCTGCGCTACACCGCCCGCGCGCTGGGTCAATTCGAGTCTCTCGATGCGATCCGCAACATGGCGATCAACGAGCGAGGCCTGCGCCTGTCGGAGATCGCCGAGATCGTCTACGAGGAGCCGCCGATCCCCCACGGGCGTCACCTCGATAAAGAGTTCGCGATTGCTCTTCAGGTGTTCAAGGAATCGACCGCCAACACGGTCGAAGTCGTCCGCGCCACGATGAAGGTGATCGAGGAGGATATCGGCGCCGATCCGCTTCTCCAGGGCATCAATGTCTTCGTCTGGCAGGATCAGGCGGATGAGATCACCTCTTCGATCGACGGTCTCAAGAGGTCGGGCCTCATCGGGGCGTTCCTGGCGATCATCGTCCTGTATTTCTTCCTGCGCCGGTTCGATTCGACACTGATCGTTTCCTTCTCAATTCCGTTTTCGCTGATCGCCGCGTGCGGGATCCTGTATTTCCTCGGGAAGTCGCTGAATATTCTGACGATGATGGGGTTGATGATCGGGGTCGGGATGCTGGTCGACAACGCGATCGTCGTGCTCGAATCGATCGACCGTCGTCACCGCAACGAGCCCGATACCAGGAAGGCGGCGCTGGAGGGGGCGCGCAGCGTCATGACCGCCGTCGTCAGTTCCACACTGACGACGCTGATCGTCTTCCTGCCGGTCATCGTCGGAGCCAAGAGCGCGCTGAGTATCTGGCTCGGCGAGGTCGGGCTCACGATCTCAATTGCCCTGATCTGCTCACTGTTCTCGTCGCTCACGTTGATCCCTTTGATGTCGGGACGATTCCTGCGGCGCAAGCAGACGGCCGAGAGCCGCCCGATCGGCTGGATGGAGGATCGATACGTCGGTCTGCTGGCCTGGACGATGAGGCATAAAGGTTGGATGGCGATCATCGTTCTTGCCGGGCTCATGCTCGGCATCGTTCCGTTCGCAGCGGGTCTCATCGATTCGAGCATGTTCGCAGCTGGACGGAACCGGCGCCTCACTCTCCGCTACGACTTTTCCGATTTCGTCTATAAGTCTGATGCTGAGCGCGCTGTCGACCAGGTGGAGGATTACCTGCTCGCGAATAAAGCAGAGCTGAACATCGAATCGGTGTACAGCATCTACGAGGAGAACCGGGCCGACACGACCATAACGATGGCGGATAAGTCCCTCAACGACCGTGAACTCCGGGAGCTTCGCAAACAAATTCGGGAGGATTTGCCCGAGGTCCCGGGGGCGCGCATATTTTTCCACGAGGACGCCGATGAAGGCGGCGACAGCACCTACTTCGCGGTGAAGTTCTTCGGACAGGACAGCAATGTGCTCCGCGACATCGCCGAGGAGGCGGAGAGGCGTCTCGGGACGGTCGGCGACGTGCTCGATATCTCGACCTCTCTCAACCGGGGCCGCAAGGAGATTCAGGTCGTCATCGATCGTGATAAGGCACTGCGCCGGGGACTGACGGCGGAGGACGTCTCGAACATCTTCAGTTTCACGCTGGGCGGGATGCGGCTGCAACGCTTCAACACGGGATCCCGCGAGGTGGAGACCTGGCTGGCGCTGCGGCTCGAGGATCGGCAGAACCTCGCGGATCTGAAGCAGCTGCAGATCGGCACTCCCGACGGCCCGCCCATTCAGCTTTCCGACATCGCGTCGTTTCAGGTCGTCAGGCGCCCGGAGGAGATCCTGCGCGAGGATCGCAAGATCCGGGTTTCCGTGAACGCCACGTATGAAGGGGAGAGCTGGGACGACGCCAAGGAAGAGATTGAGGGGCTGATGAACGCCTTCGACCTGCCCCCCGGATACGCCTGGTCGTGGAACGATCGGATTCTGGAGCAGAGCGAAGAGAACCGGCAGATGGGGATCAACTTTCTCCTGGCGCTGATGCTCGTCTACATCGTCATGGCGGCCCTGTTCGAATCGCTGACGCAGCCGTTCGCGATCCTCTTCTCGATTCCGCTCGCGATGCCGGGGGTGTTCTGGGTCCTGGCCGCCACACGCACGCCATTCAACATCATGGCCATGATCGGTTTGATCATTCTGATCGGGATCGTGGTCAACAACGGCATCGTCCTGCTGGATCATCTGAACCAGCTGCGGCGGGCCGGTGTGCGACGCGAGGAGGCCATCCTGCAGGCGGGACGCGACCGCTTGCGGCCGATCCTGATGACCGCCACGACGACGACGGTCGGACTGCTCCCTCTGGCGATCGGGAGTTCGGGGGTGGGAGGTGCGTACTACTACCCAATGGCGCGCACGATCATAGGCGGTCTTCTCTGCTCAACCATCCTGACGCTGATCGTTCTGCCGTATATCAACCTGATGGTCGAGGATGTGGCCAACTGGATGGGGCGGGTCTGGAGGAGGTCGAGGCTGGCCGCAACGAAACCGTCCGCGGACGAGATCCCGGCTCTGACCGGCGGCTCGGGCGGTCTCATCACCCCGCGCTCCTAGCTGGCGCACTCCCCAGCGCTCGTCTCCACCTTGAATGGCAGATCCGCCCCGAGGTCCTTGTAGTCGTCCGGCGCGAGCGTCGATGCGTCAATCTTGACCATATCGGAGAGCGTGTCGTTCACTCGGGCGATGTCAACCCTCGCGAAGAAGGCGAGTGCCGTCTCCTCCTCCTGCTTCTCGTCCCGGTAGAGGGTCAGCAGGCGCGTCAGTGCCTCGGCGACGCGGCGGGCCGGGATCTTCACCGAGCGCCGGCCGAAGTGCGCCCCATCGCCGTCGACGCTCCCTCCCACAAAAAGCTGGTAGACGGGGACGATCTCCCCGCCGATATTGCGCGCGGCGCCGTGAAATCCCAGCCCCGCGATATGGTGCTGGCCGCACGAGTTCGGGCAGCCGCTGATCTTGACGCGCAGATCGGATGCCGCCGCGATCAGGTCGTGCCCGCCGTTGCCGGCAGCCGCCTGGAGAGTCTCTTTCACCGTCGAGGCCAGCTCCCGGGAGGCGGTGATCGCCAGCTTGCACGAGTCGGCCCCCGGGCATGCGGTCGGGTCGAGCAGGCGCCCCGCCTCCCCGGCGCCGAGGCCGAGTGCGGCCAGCCGGCCGTAGAGCGCCGGCAGATCCTCGCTCCGCACCCAGCGGATGAGCAGATTCTGATCGACTGCCGTCCGCACGGTTCCGTTGCCATGTGTCTCGATCAGGTCGGCGATTCCTTCCATCTGCTTCGACGTGATGTCCCCCCGGGGCAGTGTGACGAACGCCATCGAGTAGCCGGGTTGTCGCTGCGGCTTCGCGTTGGTCGCCGCCCATTCCCGGAACGAGGCGTCCCCGGTCGAGACGGCTCCCCGGTGCAGATCGTCAGGCGCATCCGATCGCCCGGGCCGCCCCTGCTCGGCGTATTCCTCGACGTCGATCGGATGCGTGGCCGGGATCCCCTCCGCCTCCTTCTCGATCTCGGCCCTGAACCCCTCCCATCCCATCTTGCGGATGGCGTATTTCATCCGGGCCTGGTTGCGGTTCTTGCGGTTGCCGACGCGATCGAAGACGCGGACGACCGCCTCGCAGACCGGGATCAACCGTTCGGGAGGGATGAACTCGTGCAGGACCCAGGCGTTCTGGGGAGAGACCGCGAGCCCGCCCCCGATGACCACCTTGAAACCGATCTCCCGGCCCCCCCCCGCCGCACCGCGCGAGCGGGCGATGAGACCGATGTCGTGCATCGCCCCCAGGGCGCAGTCGTTCGCGCAGCCGGAGAAGGCGATCTTGAACTTGCGCGGCAGAGCCTGGCAGATCGGGTTGCGCAGGAAGAAACGGGTCAGCGCCTCGCCGTAGGGCGTGACGTCGAATTCTTCGTTGGGGCAGATGCCGGCCGTGGGGCAGGCGGTGATGTTGCGCACCGTGTTGCCGCACGCCTCACGGGTCGTCAGGCCGGCCCGCTCCAGAAGGCGTATCGCTTCGGGCACGACCTCCATCTGCACGAAGTGAAACTGCATGTTCTGGCGGGTCGTCACGTGCCCGAACCCGCGCGAGAATCGACGTCCCAGATCGGCCAGGGCACGCAGTTGATCCCCGGTCAGGACCCCCTGCGGGATTTTGACGCGGATCATCTGCGTGTTCTCCTGCCGCTGCCCGTAGATCCCCCGGCCGAGCCGGAACGTCTTGAATTCGTTCACCGAGATCTCGCCACGCTCGAACGCCTCGATCGTGTCGACGAACTCCTCAATGTCCGCCCCGGACGCGAAGCGACGCTCTGTAGCGTTGCGGTGGGTGGATCCGTTCACCCCGTGTCGAGTCCTGTCTTCGTCCGTCATCGTCATCTCCCCATGCATTGCCTTACTCGGTTGGTCCGCTCTCGGTGTGGAGCCCGCACTCTTGCTTTGAGGAATTCGCCCAGCGCCCCGCCCGCGGGTCCTCGCCTGCCGGCACCTGACTTGTGCAGGGATGGCAGCCGATGCTGGGATAGTTCCTGTCGTGCAGCACGTTGTAGGGGACGTCATGGGCCCGGATGTACTCCCAGACGTCGTCGGACGACCACGGCGCGAGCGGGTTGAGCTTCACCATGTTGAAGATCTCGTCCCACTCGACCAGCCCGGCGTTGGCGCGTGTCGGCGCCTGATCGCGGCGGATGCCGGTGATCCAGGCGCGGTAGTTCCCGAGCTGCTCGCGGAGCGGCAGCACCTTGCGGATCCGGCAGCAGAGGTCCGGCCTGCGCGAGAACAGATCCGGCCCGTACATGTCGGTCTGCTCGTCGATCGTCAGCTTCGGACGTACGGCGATCGGTTTGATACCGTAGCGCGCGATGATCCGATCGCGCACCTCGAGGGTCTCCTCGAACAGGTAGTCGGTATCGAGATAGAAGACCGGAACGGACAGATCGATTCGCGCGATCATGTCGACCAGGGCCACGTCCTCGGCGCCGAAGCTGCAGGCCAGGGTGATTCCGCCGCGGAAGGCTTCGATCCCCCACTTCAGGACCTCCTGCGGGTCTTTGTCCTCGAGCCCTTTCGCAATCTGTTGTGGATCCCCAGGGTTGATCTCATCCTGGGGGTTGATCTCGCTGACGACCTCGATGCTCCCCACGCTCTCCTCCTCGCCGTAATCGGCACAAAAAAAACCCACTGCCACAGGCAGTGGGTTTTGTGTTCGACATCTCGTTGAACCCCGGAGGGTTCATTTCAAACTATGAAACAGACCCTCCATCCCGCTGCCACACACCGGCTCCTGGCCGGCAGGTACAGGTGCAACAACAGGCGCAGAGAGACACCGTGCCGCAGATCGCTGCCGCGTGATTCTTACTGGCTCTGCTTTTCAAGGCGTCAGACACAGTAACCTCTCGGATTCATAGGTTTATACGTCGAGTTCGCGACCAGGTCAAGAGATTTTCCTCGGTTTCATGATGAGAGCCATTGTGCGGTATTGCGGTCCTTACCGGAGATCAACAACGAGCTGCCGACGGGATCTATACTGATGCGGTTCCTCCATAGACGATTCAGCCAGGAGGGAAGTGAGTTGACTCGAGGCAAGGTGCGTGTCGCGGCGATCCAGGCGGCTCCCGTTTTCATGGATCGGGATCGAACGGTCGAGAAGACGGTCGGACTGATTGGGAATGCGGCATCGAAGGGAGCGCGCCTGGTGGCGTTCGGGGAGACCTTCATTCCCGGCTATCCGGCCTGGCTCGATCTGTGCCCCGGATCCGCGGCCTGGGACTCGCCTCCCGCCAAGAAGGCGTACGCGCGTCTCGTCGAGAACAGCGTCGAAATTCCCGGACCGGCGACGGAGCGATTAGCCGGCGCGGCGCGGGAGCACGGCGTTGTCGTCGTGGTCGGCGTGCACGAACGGGTGGGGACCGGCCCCGGGCACGGGACGCTCTACAACACGCAGATCATCTTCGGTCACGATGGATCGATTCTCAGCACCCACCGGAAGCTGGTGCCGACGCACGCGGAGCGGCTGATCTGGGGGAGAGGGGACGGGCGCGGCCTCGAGGCGGTCGAGACCCCGATCGGACGGGTCGGCAACCTGATCTGCTGGGAGCACTGGATGCCGCTGGCGCGGCAGGCGATGCACGAGTCGGCCGAGGCGATCCACATCGCGGCGTGGCCGACCGTACGCGAGATGTACCTCATCGCCAGCCGGCACTACGCCTTCGAGGGGCGCTGTTTCGTCCTCGCCGTCGGGCAGATCATCGCGGCCCGGGATCTTCCCGCGGAGCTCGAACGTCCGGCGGAGCTGAAGGGCCGGGATGACGCCTTGGTGGTGAGCGGCGGATCGTGCATCATCGGCCCCGACGGTGCGCTGCTGGCCGGCCCGGTCGAAGGGAAGGAGGAGATCCTGATCGCCGATCTCGACCTCGCGCGGATCGACGAGGAGAGCATGGCCCTCGACGTCACTGGCCATTACAACCGCCCGGACCTGTTCCAGCTGCGGGTCAGGCGCAGCGAAACCTGAATGGACCGAGATTATCCAAACTTGCCCCCGGCCGATGTTCATCGTATAAGAGAAGGTCGTTTGACTTTGATCCGGAGGGAGGATCCCTGATGCTCAATAAGTGGACACGTAATGGTCTGGCAATGATCGCTGTTCTCGTGGCGATCGGGCCGGCGATGGCGAACGACCCCGAGGTTCGAGGAACCGAGAAGGCGGAGGCCGAGATCGCGGCAGCTGCCTCGAGAATCTCGCAGATGCTGACGGAACTGGGACCGCAACTACCCGATCGCGCGCAGCAGGCGATCGGCGAGGCGCTCGCCGCGTCCGCGGCGGGGTTCGATGCCGCCCTGCAGGCCCTGACCCGGTCGACCGATCCGCGCAACGGGGGACGGCCGGCGACCGACGCGGCCGAAGACACGAACGCCGGTGCCGCCAACGCGCAGGACGGGCAGCCGGATCAGGTTGGCCTGGAGCATGCACGCGCCACCGTGGCCCAGGCGTTCGCGAAGAGCGTCGAGACCCTCGAGGGGCTCGCATCCGAGGTTTCCGAGCAGGCGATCGAAGCGATCAACTCGGCGCTGAGCCGGGTGCAGTCTCATCGCGTCGCCGCGCTCGATAATCTCGATCGTCTGATCGCAGGCGAGCCGCCGAGTCGCCCCTCGAGCGAGCGCCCCGGGCGTCCGGAACGGCCGGATCGCCCCGAGCGTCCGGAGCTGCCGGAGCGTCCCACGATCCCCGATCGGCCGGAAATTCCAGTACGCCCGGAGGTTCCCGAACCGCCCGAGCGCCCGTAACGGACAGCACGCACCGTGGAGAGGGCCGCGGCCTCGAGTCGCGGGCCGCAGTCGGCGCGTATCGTCCTGCTGAGCCTCCTCACCCTCGTCGCTCCTGGTCTCTCCGGGAGCGCGAGAGGTGAGATCGATTTCCGTATCAGCCCCGCCTTCTTCTCGGGCGATTTCGGCAGCGACATCGGCACCGACGTCGCTTATCTCCCCTTCACGATGCGGGTCCGCACCGCGCGACAGGAGTTCCGCGCCACACTCTCGTTTCTGTCGATCCACACCGACGAGCCGGTGACCTTCATTGGTGGCGAGATCATCCCGGGGGGACCAGGCGGCTCCACCTCTCAGACCGGGCCGGGGGACCTCGTCCTGCGCGACGATTTCTTCTTCCTGCAGGGGACGCGCAGAAGCCCGTGGGTCTACGGAAGCCTTCGGGCCAAGCTGCCGATCGCCGACGAGAATAAAGGACTCGGGACAGGGGAGTTCGACTACGGCGCTGGCGTCGGGATAATCCAGCCGCTGGACGGGAGGTGGTCACTGCTCGTGGAGGCACTCTACGTCGTACGCGGCGATCCGCCCGGCATCGACTACGAGAACACCTGGTGGGCGCTGATCGGGACCCAGGCGCAGCTGTCCGAGCGGATGCGGTGGAATCTTTACTACGAGAGTCGCGAGTCGGTCATTCAGGGAAGGACGACGATTCGCGATCTGAGCACCGGGATCAGCCGCCGGGTGTCGGATGCACTCTCATGGCGGGCCGATCTGTTCATCGGTCTGTCCGACACGGCGGAAGACTACGGTCTGTCGCTTGGCTTCACGATCCGTCGCAGCCCGTGGCCATGAGAGGTCCACTCCCTTCCCACGAACTCAGCGGTCCTTCCATTTCGGCGGGCGCTTGGCGATGAACGCCTCGATCCCCTCGACGGCGTCCTCGGTGCGCATCAGATCATCGAGATAGAGACGCTCCACGTCAGCCAGATCGGTGAAGAACTCCCGGTTCCATGCATGGCGAACGGCGCAGACGGCGTGCTTGAGCGCGGCGGCACTCTTCGGCAGGACGTGCTCCTCGATCCAGGCGTCGGCGGCTGCCCGCGGGTCGTCCGCGACCTCGTCGACGATCCGTGCGGCGACGGCCTGCCGGGCATCGACCGTTCGTCCGGTCAGGCAGAGATCGTCCGCCGTCGCCTGTCCCGCCCGGCGCGGCAGGATCAGGGAGGCGACGGGGGGGAGGACCCCGAGGTGGATCTCCGGCTGCCCCAGCCGTGCGTCGGGGGAGACGAAGACCCGGTGACAGAAGCAGGCCAGCTCCATCCCCCCGCCCAGACAGCGCCCCCGAACGACCGCCACGAGCATCCTGTCGAGCCCCGCGAGCTGCCGGAAGAGGGCGTGGAAGGTCCCCAGCATCTCGGCGACCCTGTCCGGACGGTGCTCCTGAACGCTCGCGCCGTAGGAAAAGTGAGGACCGCACCCTTCGATCATCACCGCCTTGAGGTGGGGATCGTCCCCGCGCTCGGCCAGCGTTCTGGCCAGCCCGGTGATCATGGTGATGTCGAGAATGTTCCCCGGAGGGGCGTTGAGCAGGAGGTGAAGCACGGCCCCCCCGTGCAGGCTCTCGGTGAGGATCCTCTCACCCATTGAGACCTCGGGGCGCGATCGGCGCCGGTCGACGATTCGGTGGGGAA
>JAPUIN010000240.1 GCA_027297005.1 Acidobacteriota bacterium | reverse complement strand
CAAGCGCTTGCGTGACCGCTCTTTCGAAGGGTTCAAGTCGGTGATTCAGCAGGAACTCGCGGTCCTGCGCTCGGGCTCATAGACGCCTGACCGGGCATCGCGTGGGGTCACGTTCGGGACGCCTCACCACGCGGCCGGACGCATGACCCGGACAGGCTCCTAGTCTCCGGCCCCCATCCCTTCCTTCAGATCATCGATTCTGCGGCGGATCTCCTCCGCTCCCTCCTGCCTGGGATCCAGCTCCAGCGAGCGCAGTAGGTGCATGATCGCCCGCGCCGGTTCGCCCGGCTGCTCCGCATGGATCAGAGCCAGGCTGTTGTGCACGTCGTGCAGGCTCGGGTCGATCCGGATTGCCTCCTCATAGGCCTCGACGGCACCCGCGAGGTCACCCCGTCGTGCCAGGATGAAGCCGAGAAAATTGGCGGCCCGCGCCGAGGGCGGCCTCCCGGAGGCGGCAGCGCGGAACTCGCGCACCGCCACCTGTTCGTCTCCCAGGTTGAGTGCGCGCTCCCCCCAGCCACGCCGCACCTCCGGGTAGAAGGGGTCAAGCCGGTAGGCCGCTTCGAACTGGTCGGCCGCATCTCGATACCGTCCCGCTGCGGTCAGCGCGTCGGCCAGATTGACCCGGAAGATCGCCATCCCGGGGTCGCGCTCGACCGCGGCCTCGAGGTGGCCAATGGCGACCTCCACCTCCCCCTGCTCCATCGCCAACGACCCCAGGTTATTCCACGCTTTTGCGGAGTGCGGGCTCTCTCGAACCACCTCCATCAGAAGACTCTCCGCCATCGCTTCCTCCCCCAGCGCCTGATGGGCCGACGCGAGATTGACCTTTGCCTCAACCTCCGCCGGATCCCGATCGAGGACAGCCCTGAAATGCTCCATCGACTCGCGCGCACGCCCCTGCTGGAGAACAGCCATCCCGAGGTTCATGCGCGCATCGTCGAAATCGGGATAGATCCCGAGCGCGGCGTGGTAGTTCTCCTCGGCGCGGATCCACTCACCGCGACGCAAATACGCATTCCCCAGGTTGTAGCGGATGCGTACCGAACGTGGGGAGACCCTCGCCGAGCTTCCGTAGAGGGTGAGGTCGTCTCTCCAGTCGGCGATCCGGTCCGCGGAGCGAACTGCACCGGCGGCACCGGCAAGGAGGACCAGTCCCAGCACGATCGGGAATAAGCGGCGTCGCGCGGAGGCAACGCCCCACGCGAGCAGGAGACAGAGCCCGACGCTCGGTAAATACATTAATCTCTCCGCGAGGAGCGTGCCGACGAAGAACAGGAGGTTGGTCGTCAACGCGGCGCTCACCGCGATCCAGAGGAGGCCCGTTCCAACAGCCGGCGCCCTGCGGACCAGACCGGCCCCGCCAACCACCAGCAGCACCACGAGCGCAAACCCACCAAGAACGCCGGCATTGAACGCCCCCTCGACCACCGGAATCTGCGCATAGGAGTAGTCGGCCGAGAGGTGCGTCGGCCAGAGGAGCAACTGCGCATAGCGCGGCAACACCGACAGGGCGGTGAATCTTCCGCCGAGGAAACCGCTCGCGGCGGCCGGATTGTCGACGAAGTGGATCGGAGCCCCGATTCCGATACCGCCCAGCACACAGACACGCGCGACGAGATAGACGACGACGGCAGCCGCATGCCCCGCGTAGAGCACCCTGCGTCGGTCTCGATCGACGCTTCGCAAGGAGGGGACGGCGATCTCGAACAGAAGGCAGAGCGCCGGAGCGATGATCCCCGACTCCTTGGCCAGCATGGCGAGCAGGGCGGCACTCCAGGCGGCGGCGAGCCACCCCCTTCCCTCCCCCGTTCCCGCGAGCAGGGCCCGCCGGTGGCACAGAATCGCCGTGAGGACCCCGCAGGCCGCGAGCATCTCCGAGCGTCCGACCACCCCGGCCACCGCTTCGACGTGGACCGGATGCAGCGCGAAGATCACGCCGGCCATGGCCGGCCCTGCCGTCCCCGGGACGAACCGCACGACCAAACGCACGACGAGCCAAGTCGCGAGGCCGTGTAAAAGCAGGTTGACGAAATGAAACCAGCCAGGGCGGAGCCCGCGGGCGATGAGTCGATCGAGCGCAAACGAAAAAGTGGTGATCGGCCGGTAGAGATTGCCGCCGTCACGCGTAGCCATCCAGTAGGGAGCGACGAGGACCCGCGGCAGATCGCGGACGTCTTGCAGGAGCGGGTTGGCCTGAATCGCGCCGCGATCGTCAAAGACGAACTGATGACCGAGGGTCGGCAGGTAGATCAGAATCGCCAGTGCGGGACCGGCAAGAAGGGCCAGGCGACGCACCCTCAAGGGGCGTCCAGGGGATCCGGCGAGCCGGCCTCCGCGATCGTCGCCCGCACGAACTCGAAAATTCGCCGCCTGCTTCCGCGCGTTTCGAGCCTACCCTCGAGAAGGGTGCGGCGACCACTCTTAATCGGCACCTCCTCGATGAAGGCGACGGTGCGATGCACCCACGCACCACCACGATTCATGAGATCGAACGCGGCATAGATGTCGTAGGTCCCTTCAGCCAGATCGAACTGGAAGATCTCATCGAGGATCGTACATCGGTAGCGCGGCTGCCAATACGGGACGAGGCCGTCGTCGCTCACGATCCGGCGTGGGCCCGAGACAGTTCTCCCTCCCCCGCCAACCCCGGGCCCGACACCTCCTTGCTTCCCGCTTCGGCCGAGCTTCGCCGCGCTGCGCAACGAGGCGGTGCGGATCAGCGGCGATTCGTAGAGAACCAACGGTCGCGTCGGATCGCCGCGACGGATGGCCGCCACGGTGAACTGGTAGCCGAAGGTGAACACTTGAGACCGACGACGATTTTTGGTGCCGGGCTGGGGCCGGTTCTGGGGGGGCTTCATGATCCGGTCATCGGGATAGGTGCACCA
>JAPUIN010000024.1 GCA_027297005.1 Acidobacteriota bacterium | reverse complement strand
CCGACCGGTTCTCGATGTGGGAGCTGCCGACCAGGTCGACGCCGACGAAGTGCTGGACCCGCCCGGGGAGGATCGGAATCTCGCCGGGGAGCGTGACGCGCGCCACCATGTACACCTTGGGGATCCTCTGGGGAATGGCGTGGTATTCGATCCCCCCCTCCATCTCACGCGAGGCGATCTGATGCTGGTGGGGCTGGCCGTCGCTGGGGATATCGAGCTTCCCCGGGAGGACGAAGTTGACGGCCACGTCACGCCGCGAGGCGGCGGCCTCGTGGATCGCCGCGGGGACCGGTGCGGCGGGCCGGTTTCCGTCAGCGTCCGGTTCTGAGACGCCAGGCGTCAGGGCCAGAACCTCCTGATAGTTCCTGCCAAGGACCTCGAGTTCGCGGAGCTCCTCCGCCGAATACGCTCCGGCCCGCTTTCGCGCGAGTTCCCTTCTTGGGGCAGGCCCCAGCTGCAACGACGTGATGCGCGGCAGGTCGATCCCCGCGCTGGGGCGGGTCGAGGAGAGGGTGACCGCGACGTCCTTCCAGTCTTCGCCGGTGTTCTGGACGATCTTCGCCTTCCAGACGATCTCAACGATCCCCGAATCGGGGTTCAGCCGCACGTCATAGAGGGGAGTCCAGGAAGCGTTGCCGGCCAGGTAGGTCGCCCGCAGATCGATCTCGCCGCCGCGGGCGGCAGAGACAAGGACCTCCGCGGTCCAGCGTTGCGTCCCTCCCTGCGAGGCCAGCTGGGCCAGCTTGAGTCGCGCGACCTCGATCTTCTTGTTGAGGTCCACCCGCCGCGATCGAAGCTCCCGCTCCTCCCCCGCCAGGGCATCCAGCCTCCCGGACAGGAAATCGAACGCCTTCTGCCAGGATTCCACAGCGAATCCTCTGGTGAGGAGATCCTTCGAGCCCTCCTCTCCGGCGCTCGCCTTGAGGCCGGCCAGGAACTCCCGCAGCGCCACGATCGATTTGGCGCGATCGTCGAGCCCGGTCTGCTGCCGAGTGAGGCCTTCCAGCTCTTCCTTGATGGCGCGGTACTCATCGGTCAGCCGCGCCTCCCGGAACTGCTGCCGGACCTCCACGCCTCCGATGCTGATCCCTTCCGAGCCGGCACCGGAGATCCGGATCGAATCAGCGTCGGTCATCGAAGGGATCTCTTTTAAAAGGATGCGGTGATCCCCGGCCGGCAGGCTCAGATGCGCCACGCGGGTGACCAGAGCCTGCCCTACGATCGGCCTGCGGACGACACGAGTGGGCATACCGCGAGGAACCCCCCCGAAGCGCGGCCCCGGGATGGACGCGTACATCCCCCGATAGACGATGACCTCGGTGACCCGGGATGGAGGTGAGAACTCCTCAGCGCGCGCGGTGTGCGGGAGTGCCGCCGCCAGGACGATTGCCAACGCGGATGCCAGAACAGCCGGCTTCGTGGCTGTGGCATACAACAGTGTGGCACGTAACGAAAGGACGGATCGCGTCTGCTTCACTGTCTAGGTCTCCGTGAGCGTTGTGCTGGCAGAACCATACGCCGACCCCAGAGGACGGTCAACGGTAGCGGCGGATCTGCGCGGGGCGGATGACGCGTTACCTGGCGCTGCGGCTCTCGCCGGATCAGAATCCGGCCGGTGGCGTCCGCGTCGGGGATCCGTCAGCCGCTTCGTACCGTCTCCCGAACCCGGTGATCGCAGCCAGCAGCATGATGCCGGCGAGGAACCACCCGTGCAGGACGAACGGCCAGACCTCGGTCGGCGAGACGACGGTGATGAAGTCGTAGGTCTCCGAAAGATTGCGGATCGTCTGGTAGCCGATCAGGACGCCGCCACCCCACGGGAAGATGTACCCCAACGCCGAGGTCACGGCGTCGAGGATGTTGGCGCGGCGGTACGGGTGCAGGCGGAACCGCCGCCCGAGCTGAGAGACGACCGGAGCCGCGGCGATCTCGGCGGCGGTGTTGATCGTGATGAAGACGTTGAGCGAGAAGACGATGCCCCAGATTGCCGCCTCGGCGCGCGCGACCGACCGGCCGGCGAGCCCGGACAGACCATCGACGATGGCGTCCAGCGCTCCGCCCAGCCTCATGATGTGGCCGCCGGCGACGATCATCAGGATGAGGATCGACAGCGAGATGTAGCCGGCGATTCCGTCGACCAGCGCCCCGCCGACGCGCCCAGCCACCGGATCGATCAGGAGGATCCGGTCGGGCGTCGTCAGCCCGAACGCCAGCGCAATACCGACGGCGGCGAGGATCCCCCAGGTGAGCGTGACCAGGATGTGCCGTCCGCGCAGGGCCAGGACGATCACCAGCGCGAACGGGACGAGCAGCACCAGGCCGGCGGGGGATGCGGACTCCGCGAGGAACGCGACCGCGCGGGCGGAGTCGACCGTGCGCCGCCCCCGAACAGAGTGAACGCCAATAGCGCCGGCGCCGCCGCGAGGACCGCGTACTTGAACCTCGAGCGGACGACGCCCGGGATGTCGGTTTCCTGCGTGGTCGCGGAAACGACGGTCGTGTCGGAGACCGGAGCCAGGTTGTCGCCGAACGCGGCCCCCGAGAGGATCGCGGCGAAAAGCCACACCGGATCAGCGCCGAGGATCAGCCCGGCTGGGAACATCAGCGTGCAGAACGCGAGGGTCGTTCCATAACCTGTCCCGACCGCCGACGCGAAGATGGCCGCCAGGATGAAGGTCGACCCCGTGAACAAACCTCCTGTGGCGTGGGACGTGCTCCCCAGCCAGACCAGCCCGTCGACGAGCCCCCCGACCCGCAGCACCTGCGCGAACATCCCGGCCCAGAACCAGGCGATGATCGTCACCGTGGCGATCCGGTTGGCCATGCCGGCAAAGATCTCGTTGGCGTACTTAGACCACGGGTCGCGGCACAGGAACATCCCGATGACGATGCCGATGACGGCGCCAAGGATCAGCCCGTTCTCATCGGGCGCCCCGTATACGCAGATGGTGATCGCCCAGGCCACGAAGAACAGGAGCGGCACCGAAGCGCCAAACCTCCCACCCCAGAACCTCAGCTCCTCTTGCTGGCGCATGAGATCTCTCCTTCAGAGGCCGGGCAGGCTATCACAGCTCGGGAAGGGGGATAGTGCGGGGTCTTCACCCCGGATCTTGGACCAGTTCTTGGGGGACAGGTCAGAAATGGGGAGCACCTCAAGAGCCCAAAGTCTAACTCTTCTGCTGGATCGGTTTATGGGGGG
>JAPUIN010000239.1 GCA_027297005.1 Acidobacteriota bacterium | reverse complement strand
GTGCAGATGCGGATGCTCAGGTTGGCGCAGCCGCAATAGCACATCAGCCTCGACTCGATGGCGTGCTGCTCCGACGGCTCCTCCGCCCGCGCGAGCGCGGGGGAGGCAACCATCAGCAGTCCGAGCAGGAGGCCGGCCGCTTCACACCGCATCGCGCTCCATTTCCCGCAGGCGTGCCTCGGAATTACTCTTGCGATCGCGCAGATCGGGGAGTATGGCGAACCAGGATCCGAGCACCATCACGCTGCCACCGATCCAGATCCAGTTGATGAGTGGGTTGACGTAGGCCTTCAGAGTGACCCGCCCGGTCTGCGGATCGAGGCCGAGGAAGATCAGGTAGAGGTCGTCACGCAGGGTGTGGTGGATGTCGACCTCGGTCGAGGGATCCTGTCCGGCGCGATAGAAATTCTGCCCGGGCACCAGCGTGCCGACCTGCTCGTCCCCCCGCAGAACTGTCGTGCGGGCGCCGTGAAACTCGAAATTGGGGGTGTCGTGGCGCGCGATCTCTTCGAACCGGAGGGTGTAGGGCCCAGCCGTGAACGTCTCCCCGGGAGCGATCGTGGCGACCGCCTCCTGCTGGAAGATCGACGAGCCGGTGACGCCGACGACGATCAGAATGAATCCAAGGTGTACCGTGAAGCCGCCGTAACGGCGCTTGTTGCGATCGACGAGCGCCAGCAGGGCGCCCACCGGAGTCTCCCCGGTCGCCTTTCGGCGCGCCCGCGCCCCCCCGTAGAATTCCATGAAGATCGTGGCGATGACGAACCCGCAGAGCGTGAGTGAGACGAGCGCGTACACGTCACGAAGGCCGCCCAGAAGCAGGCCGGCGATCACGACGGCGAGCACCGAAAGCGGCACGCGCAATTTGTCGAACACCCTGCGGGGGGATGCGCGTCGCCATGGGATGAGGGGGCAGATGCCGCTCAGGGTGATCAGGGCGAGGGCGATCGGGATGGTCACCTCGTTGAAGAAAGGCGGTCCGACCGTGATCTTCACACCGCGCACCGCCTCCGACAGGATCGGGAAGATGGTCCCCCAGAGAATGGCGAACGCGGCTCCGACGAGCAGGAGATTGTTGAACAGGAACGTGCTCTCGCGCGATACGAACGAATCGAGCCGCACCGTGCTCTTCAGATCCGGAAGCCTGTAGAGAAGCAGGCCGACGGACACCAGAAAGCAGAGGCCCAGGAACCCGGCAAAGAGCGGGCCGATGTCGGACTTGGTGAATGAGTGTACCGACGAAATCACGCCGCTGCGGGTGATGAACGTGCCGAGGATCGCCAGCAGGAAGCTCATGATCACGAGCGAGAGATTCCACACCCGCAGCATCTTCTTGCGCTCCTCGATCATCACCGAGTGCAGGAAAGCGGTGCAGGTCAGCCAGGGAAGGATCGACGCGTTCTCGACCGGATCCCACGCCCAGTAGCCGCCCCAGCCGAGCTCGACGTAGGCCCACCAGCTGCCGAGCAGGATCCCGGTCCCCAGGATGAACCACGACAGGATGGTGAAGCGGCGGGTCGTCCGGAACCAGGTGTCGTCGAGCCGCCCGGTGATGAGCGCGGCGAGCGCAAAGGCGAACGGGACCGTGAGGCCGACGTAGCCGAGGTACAGACAGGGAGGGTGGATCGCCATGAACGGGTTCTGCAGCTGCGGGTTCATGCCGTTCCCGTCGATCGGCATGAAGGTCAGCCGCACGAACGGGCGCGTCATGAAGTTCACCAGAATCAGAAAGAAGATCGAAACGGCGGACATCGTCGTCGTCACCAGGGGCATGAGGGCGCGATTCCGTCGCCGGTTCAGCAGCACGACGACGCCGGCGTACGAAACGAGAATGAACAACCAGAACAGGATCGAGCCCGACTGCCCGGCCCACAGTGCCGAGATCTTGTAGACCGGAGAGAGGTCCCTGTTGGAGTATGAGGCGACGTATTCCAGATCGAACCGGTCGGTGAAGATGCAGATTTCCAGCGCGATAACCGCCATCGCGACGAGGGACCAGGTGGCAATGGCGGCCCGCTCACCGCTCAGAATCAGCTCGCCCGACTGCGAGCGCCAGCCGTTGTAAGAGGAGAGTGCGGCCCAGGCGGCGGTCGCCAGGGCGATCAGCAGGCAGAGGGCTCCGAAATCGGCCATCGTGTCAGGCGGCGTTCACTGGATTGTGGTCAAGGGGAGGATGAGCCCGGATCGGACGACCCGGTGACGGGGTAGGACGGTCCGGCCTGGTTGTAGTTCTCGTCGCGGTTCTCGGATTCGTACTTGGACGGGCACTTGGCCAGGAGGGTGTGCGCCACGAAGACCCCGTCCGCACCCAGGGAACCCTCGACGACGACCTCCGATCCGTCGACGAAGGTATCGGGCGTCTCCTTGGAGTAAACGACCGGCAGCTCCCTGTGGCCATCGCTCATCAGGAAACGCGCTTCGAGGCCGCTCGGCTCCTTCTCGATCGATCCGGGAACGACGTTCCCGTTGATGCGGAAATTTTCGCCGAGATCGTGCGAAACGTTTCCGTCGAGAAATTCGCTGACGGTCAGGTAATAGACGAGAGAGCCCTTCAGTCCGACCCCGAACAGGACCACGAGGCCGACAACAAGCAGGGATATTGCGATGACGAACTTGGGGGAAACGCGTTGGCCCATGCGAGTGAACTCCCATTCAGGACTGCCTTCGCGAGCGGTCTGCGATAATATGCCACGTCCTATGGGGAGTCAACCGGACGTGGTAGCCTCCCCGCGCCGATCGAGGGCACACTGCCCGAGCAGTGCGCTTCCGGCTGTATGCACCACCCTGCAGGCCGCGATTACGAAATCGTAAGCTTGGAATTGGGGGGGATGACGGCGGGCGCTTGACTTCGGGGGGAGCGTGCACAAGATTAAATGGCAGAAAGCCTGTATATGCACTTTCTCATCTCACAGATTGCTTTAATGAGAAAGCGAATATGTAGGTTGATAGCCTGAAACCCGAACCCCTCCAACATAGCCAACCCGAGATGAGGGGGCCGAAAGGCCCCCCACCCGCCTTTTTCTGAGCCGACCGTTTTTGATATCATCGAACCTCGGATGATAGATTTTTTGAGCCACCTGCGATTGCGGAGCCTGTGCGGCCGCAGCGGAGTCACTCCCCCCGGAAGATCGGTATGCTAGAGCGTGCCCGTCAGAAACTCGAAAAAGAACTCATGGGGTTCGAGAGGGAGCTCCGGGTTGAGTTGCCCAGGGAGATCCAGAAAGCTCTCGAAATGGGGGATTTGCGCGAGAACGCCGAGTACAAGTCTGCACTCGAGAGGCAGCACTTTGTCAAGGCGCGTATCGGCCAGCTTCAGGTGCAGCTGAGAACTCTCTCGATGGTCGACATCAGCGCTCTGCCCAAGGACAGGGTTGCCCTCGGATCGACGATCTCCCTCTACGAGCCGGAATCCGAAAAGACCATCCGGTACGATCTCGTCGTCTCCGAAGAGGCCGATTTTGCGAAGGGGCTGGTGTCGATCTCGTCACCGATCGGCAGGGCGCTGATCGGTCATCGCGTCGGCGACGAGGTCACGATCAGGATCCCGGCCGGGACCCGGTTCTACGAAATCGTCGAGCTGATCACCGTGCACGATAAGGAGACAGAATGATGGGCTGGACCCCGTTCCCCGCGACGCTCGCGTATCTTTCCCTGGGCCTGGCCTCAGTCGCCTGCGCGCCGGCCCACGACGCGCCCAGCCTGTATCAGGCGCTGCAGGATACCGATCCGGAGGTCCGGCTCGATGCCCGGGATACGATCGCCAGCCTCAAGGCCGCAGGAGACTACCAGGTCTTCGCGCGCGGGCTCGACAGCCCCTCCCCCCTTCACAAGATTCAATCGATCCTGTATCTGGCGGAAATGCCACAGGAAGGCGCAAGCCGGACGCTGCGCGAGCTGCTCGCCCGGGACCGGCGCCTGATGCTCGCCTTCAACCCGATCAGACTGAAGCCGTCGATCGAGGAGCATGACAGCCGCATCATGGTGGCGCACCTGATCCGGTCCCGGGGCGGCGATGATAAGGCGCTCCCTACTCTTCTCGAAGGTCTCGATCCGTCACAGGATCGGGAGGTCGTGGTGGGCACCTGCTTTGCTGTCGGTGCTCTGGGGGATCCGGGTGGCATTCCATTCCTCGCCAGCGCCGCGCGCAGCCCCGAAGTTGCCGTGGCGCGCGCCGCCGTGCAGGCGCTGGGGCAGTTCGAGCTTGGGGAGATTCTCGGGGCGCTCGACGAGGCTCTCTCCCATCCGGCGAAGGAAGTGCGCGGTGACGTCCTGTCGTCCCTCGCGCCTTCAGGGGACGGGCCGGGGCTCGATCTGGTCCTCAGGGTGGCCGGCAGCGATCCGGAGGAGACCCTCCGGTTGACGGCGATCGAACGCCTCTCGGTTGCCTCCGACCCGACCGTGACCGGGTTCCTGATCGATCTACTGGACGACGAATCCGAGAATATCCGCAGGTCGGTCTCGCAATTCCTGTCGCGCCGGACCGGCCAGAATTTCGGCGAGGATCACTCCCGCTGGTCGCGCTGGTGGTCTGAGCAATCGGCCGGCGACCCCGCTTGCTGACATGACTCTCTCCTTCCACGAAGAGATGGTGCGGCTGCTCAGAGAGGGCCGCCGCGTTGTCGTGGCGACCCTCGTGCGGAGCCGCGGATCGACCCCCCGCCGGTTCGGGGCCAAGATGATCGTCACCGAATCTGGTGAGACGTTATTCACCATCGGAGGCGGGGCGTTCGAGGCGCTGGTGATCCAGGATGCGCTGGAGGTGATCCGAACGGGCAGCGGTCTCGTGAAGGAATATCGGTTCACCGAGCGGGGAGAGAGCGCCACCGGGATGGTCTGCGGTGGATCGGTACGGGTCCTGCTCGAGTTCGTCACGCCGCCGCCCGCCCTGTTCGTGTTCGGTGCGGGACACGTCGGCCGCGAGCTGGCATCGCTCGGTGTGAGGCTCGGGTTCGATGTCACCGCTGTCGACGATCGTCCCCGGTACCTCACGTCCGCCTGGCTTCCCGCTGGGGTACGTCCGCTTCGCGCCCGCCGCGAATTTGCGGACGAGCTGCCGGATCTGCCGGCAGGCGCCTTCGTCGCCGTCGTGACTCGGTGCCACCGGACCGATCTGGAGGTCCTCCGGCACGCGTGTGCGGATGGGCGCGCCGCCTATGTCGGCGTGATCGGCAGTCGCCGGAAGATTACGACCCTGAAGGCGCGGGCCGCGGCCCTCGGTACGCCGCGCGAGGCCCTCGAGCGTGTCCATGCCCCGATCGGTCTTGCGATCGGGGCACAGACGCCGGAGGAGATCGCCGTGAGCATCATGGCGGAGATGATCGCGGTCAAGAATCTCGGAGCGGACCCGGCGGCGAAGACCCCCCGCGCCACGATCACCCCGATCGATCAGGCGCGCGCGCGGCGGCTCAGGTCCGCCGGCCCGATCGCCATCCCGCCCGCTCGCGACCGCCTGCCTGAGCCCTGAGGATCGTCCAGAGGATCTTCACGTCGGCGTGCAGGGCGCCGCACCGGGTCCCGGTGATCTTGGACACTCCGACGCGCCGGCGATAAGAGACCGGTACCTCCTGCGTTCTCAGGCCACGCGCCAGAACCCGTATCTGTATTTCCGCCGTCCAGCCAAAGTCGGGATCCCTCATCTCGAGCGCCAGCAGACAGTCGAAGCATCTCGCCCGAAACGGGCCGAGATCGGTGAAGCGATCCCCATGCGGCACGCGGATCAACCGGGTTGCCAGCCAGTTGCCGAAGATCGCCTGCGGCAGCATCGAACCCGGTTCACGACGGTTCCGCGTGCGCGCGCCGATGGCCAGGTCGGCCTCGCCGCGTCGCAACGGTTCGAGAAGGAGGGGGAGTTCCTCGGGGTGATCGCTGTAGTCGGCATCCAGGAAGACGGCAATGTCGGGTCGCCTGGAGCGCCAGCAGTCGATCCCGGTGAGACAGCCCCTCCCGTACCCGCGCCTGGGTTCGCTCAGGACCGTCGCGCCGTGGGCGCGCGCCATCCGGGCGGTTTCATCGGTGCTGCCGTTGTCGACGACGACCACCTCGCTCAGCAGGCCGGCTGGAATCGCCTGAAGGACGAGCGGTAGAGAGGACTCTTCGTTGAAGGCGGGGATGATCGCGGCAACGCGCACGGCACGGATTATAGTAAGATGCGCGCCCGATCGAGCGGCCGGCGCATCCCGCACGGGGCTACTCCGGAGGTGCCGAGGCCATGGGAGGCGGACTTTGACCGTCGCGGCGCAGGGAGTCCGTATGAATCTGCTGGTTGCGGTCGTCCTGTCGATGCGGCCGCAGCAGTGGATCAAGAACCTCGTCGTCTTCGCCGCCCTCGTCTTCGCGCAGGAACTGACCGATCCGTCGCTGCTGCTGCGCACGGTGCTGGCGGCGCTGCTCTTTTGCGGCGTCAGCGGTGCCGTTTACATCCTCAACGATCTCTTCGACGCGGATCGCGATCGGTTGCACCCGATCAAGGCGCGGCGCCCGATCGCCTCGGGGGCCCTCGGCAGCGCCCCGGCGCTCGCCGTTGCCGCGCTGCTCCTCTCAGCGTCGTTGATGGCCGGCTTCATCCTGTCGCCGCCGTTCGGCGCCGTGCTCCTGATCTACCTCATCCTCAACATCGTTTATACGATGTGGTGGAAGGATGTCGTCATCATCGACGTGATGTCGATCGCGGCCGGCTTCGTGCTGCGCGCCGTCGGCGGGGGAGTGATGATCGGCGTCAAGATCTCCAGCTGGCTCATCATGTGCACAATCCTCCTGTCGCTCTTCCTCGCCGTCTGCAAGCGGCGCCAGGAGCTCGCGGGCCTCGCGGGCCCGGAGCAGCATCGATCAATCCTGCGCGAGTATTCGGTCGGGTTACTCGACCAGATGATCAACGTCGTCACGGCCTCGACCGTCGTGACCTACACTTTCTACACCCTGTCCCCCGAGGTGGAGCGGAAGCTGGGAACACCTCATCTCTACCTGACGGTGCCGTTCGTGCTGTACGGGATCTTCCGCTACCTTTATCTCATCCATCAGCGCGGCGAGGGGGGGAATCCCGCCCGCGCTCTGCTGGCCGATCGCGCATTGCTCGTCTGCGTGGCGCTATGGGGGCTCATGGTCGTGCTGCTCCTCTACGCCTGGCGGCCGGATGCTGCGATCCCCTGAGACGACCGTCTGCCGGCGGGCGCTCCGGGCGCAAACTATAATTCGGTGTGGCCGTTCCGTTCGGAACAAAACCCGGTCCGGCCCCGAGGAGCCATCACATGCAGCGCCCTCGCATCGCCGTCCTGCGCACCCGCCCGGAGACCGTT
>JAPUIN010000238.1 GCA_027297005.1 Acidobacteriota bacterium | reverse complement strand
ACACCGATGTCACGGAACGACTGCAGGCTCATGCCGATCCCGTCGACTAACCCCTGCGATTCCTTGACCGCCTGGAACAGGCGGGACGGCCGGCCTGAACCGAGCACGAATACCAGAATCCGCAGCGCCAGATCATCGTCGCTGAGCGCCGGGGCCGCCTGGAACCCGTAGACCAGTCGCGTGCGGACGATGTCCCCGGTCAGGCGGCGATAACGGAACCGCCTCGCATCCGGTTCAGGCGGGGATCCGAGCGGCGCCCCTTCAGCGGCCGGCATGCCGCCCAGGAATACGTGCGCCGCCTCGAACGCCCGGGCCGTATCGACATCTCCGACGATCGACACGATCACCCGGCTCGGAACGTAGTGGGTTTGGTAGTAGCGCAGCAGATCGTCGCGCGTCATGGCGCGCAACCCCTCTTCCGTGCCGATCCGCCAGCGTCTGATGCGGTGCTTATCGAACGCCTCGGCGTACATCATCTCGACCGCATAGGCGGACGGCGTGTCGATTTTGCGACGCGCCTCCTGCAGGACCGCCTCGATTTCTCGTTGCAGCTCCTCTGCATCGAACACCGGGTGCATCAGAGCGTCCGACTGGATCTCCAGTCCTTTGCGGAAATTTTCCGCAGGCAGCACGACGTAGTAGTTGGTCGAATCGTAGTAGGTGCCGGCGTTCAACTCGCCACCCAGTCCCTTGATCTCGACTCCCATCTGATCTGGTCGCGGGCGGTTCTCGGTCCCCTTGAAGAACATGTGCTCGATCACATGCGAGATGCCGATCTCGTGGTCCTCTTCGTCGAAGTACCCGGCGCGCACACAAAGATTGATCGCCACGACCGGCGATGCGTGCGACTCCGTGACCAGAACAGTGAGACCGTTCGGAAGAACCTCTTTCGTCGTTTTGCTCATCGGCACCCCGTGGAAGATAAATGATTCCCGGCGTTAAACATAGGACCCGGCGCCGCCATGTCCAGCCTGACGGGGAGGTGCGCCAGACCGCCCGCCGATGGTGGATCGCCGGTGGAGGTTCGATGGACCGGAAGGGCTGTCGGGCGGCGGTCCAGGCTAATCGGCCGACGCGCTATGGCCGCGTCCGGGCGCCCCCGACGCCGGGGCGGCGCCGGAATCGTTCGCTGCGCCATCACCGGTCTCCGATCGCTCGTCCAACGCGACGGCTGCGGGAACAGGCGAGTAGTGGGCATGCACCAGGCGCCATCCGGATTCCTCCCGGCGGTAGATCGAGGTTGCCTGTCCGCGGTCGCGCACCGCCGACTCCCCCATCTTGCCGGCCAGGGCCCAGTCGTACGACGCGTATCCGAGATCGCCGTCAACGCCGATCTTCACGGCATCGACCGACAGTTGGATCTCGGAGAAGCGGTCGAAGAAATCCTGGAACACTCGCCCGACCTGATTCCAGCCCTCGAAACGATTCGGCGGCGGGACATCAAACAGCAGGATTTCGCGGGTCTCGGACCAGACCTGCGCCAGCTCCTGCAGGTCCTCGGCGTTGATCGCCGCCACCTCTTTGTCGACCAGTGCCCGAATCGCACCGGCATCGGCCTCCGGGTTTCCTCCGCAGCCGGCCAGGCAGGCGACCGCCAGAATCGGCAGTAAGGCGCGCATGACCTGTTCTCGGAAACCAATGGCGAAACGATCGGCGGGATCCATGGCGGGCGCACTCTAGCGCAGGGCTGGAGAGGTGTCAATCAAGTCGGGCGCTGGCTTGGAGCCATGTCCGATCGCGGAGCGGCGCATGGCGTGTCGTGGCTCATAGTCGCTCGCGGGCGCAATGGGAAAGCCATCCCACGCGCATGGCGCGGCTCGAAATCGCCCCGACACGCCATGCGCCGCTCCGCCCCCACACCTGATCGGCTACGAGGGGTTTGGTTACTGCCGGCTCGGATTTGCCGTGTTGAGGTCGGTACGATTCGGTCCGTGAGCACAACGGGCGGTTGTCACTTCGAGGCTTGAGCGGTCGGGGAACGGCATATAGTAAGGACATGCTGTTTACATTTTATGATGAGCGGCTCGCGGCGATGCCGTTTCTGTGTGTTGATGGGGTCGTGCCGGATGGCCTCAGTCTCAGCCACTGGCCGGGAAACCGGACGCCGCAGCACCTGAGGGCGGACACCTCGACCGAGATGGCGCTGAAACTGGCGCGGGATCCTGAGCGTGATACCTGGTTGAAGGGGGTGACCATCGTCACCAACAACCATTTCGACACTGACGGTCTGCTGTCGGTGTACGCGGTTCTGCACCCCGAGGAGGCTCTGCAGCACGAGAAGGCGCTGGTCATGGCGGCCCGGGCGGGGGATTTCGGCGAATTCAACCGGCCGGAGGCGTTCCGTTTCGACGCCGTGGTGAAGGCCTTCGACGATGACCTGCGTTCGCCGCTCGGGGCGGCGATCCGGGGGCTCCCCGAGCACGAACGCTACCAGACGATCTATGACCATCTGCTCGGACTCCTTCCCGGGTTGCTGTACGAGACCGGCCGGTTCAAGTCGCTATGGTCCTCGGCGCTCGGCGAGGCGATGCGCGCGATGATGCACATCGGCCAGGTCGTCCGGGTTCGGGAACACGATGCGTCCCGGCTGACGGTGTTCGAAGCGTCGGAACCGATCGCTCGTATCGCCCGGTTCAACTGCGCGCGGCACCACCGGGTACTGACCGCCACCCATTCTGATGACGGCTTCATCTACGAGATGGCGTTCCAGGTTTTCTCGTGGTTCGACACGGTCACTCCGCCGCGCGGCAGCCGCATCGATCTCGCCCCGCTGGCCGGCAGGTTCCAGGAGTCGGAGACCGGCGGAGAAGGGCGCTGGACATACGCCGGCAACGATTCTCTCGAT
>JAPUIN010000237.1 GCA_027297005.1 Acidobacteriota bacterium | reverse complement strand
GCCTCACGCCTCGACGCTGCCATGCCTAGGATCGCCGGGTAGGTCGCTTTCCCTGCAGCCACATCCTTGCCTGCACTCTTGCCCAGTTTCGCCGAGGTCTGGGTCACGTCCAGGATGTCGTCGATCACCTGGAACGCCAGTCCGATTCCGTCACCGTACCGCTTCAGCATCTGGATCTGGGCGGGGCCCGCGCCGCCGACGATACCGCCGATCTGCACGGCCGCGCTGATCAGCGCCCCCGTCTTCCGGGCATGGATGCGGTTCAGGGTCCTGTAGGTATAACTCTTCCCCTCGCTCTCCAGATCCATCACCTGCCCCCCGATCATTCCGCTCACTCCCGCGGCACGCGACAGAATTTCGAGGGCGAGGATCTTGCGCGCCACGATCCGGGTCCCGCGCGGGTAGGTCGCCATCGTCTCGAACGCATGCGTCAGAAGTGCGTCACCGGCAAGGATCGCCAACGCATCGCCGAACACCTTGTGGCTGGTCGCCTGACCACGCCTCAGGTCATCGTCGTCGAGAGCCGGCAGATCGTCGTGGATCAGGGAATAGGTGTGGATCATCTCGATCGCCGCGGCGGAGGGGAGCACGTCGCTGGCCCGACCGCGCAGGGCGCGGCAGGCGGTGATCGCCAGAATCGGGCGCAGGCGCTTGCCGCCGGGGAAAAGCGAGTAGGCCATCGCCCGCCGTACGGTCGTGGGAACGGCTCCCGCCGTCGGCATGTATCGCTTCAGCGCGGCGTCGACCAGCCTGCGCTCGACCGCGAGATAGGTGTCGGCGCTCATGGATCCTCAGGGTCGACGTCGTCCCGGGGGTCGTCGTTCTCCCCGTCCTGAAACGGAACGAGCTTCAACTCCCCCCCGGTCCCGCGGGTCAGGAGGTCGATGCGACGCTGGGCCTCATCGAGGCGGGTGGTGCACAACCGCGTCAGCGACACGCCCTCCTCGAACAGGCGCAGCGACTCCTCCAGCTTGAGATCCCCCTCCTCGAGATCCTTGACGATTGCCTCAAGTCGCGCGAGGGCCTCCTCGAATTTCGGTTGCTTATTACCCTTCTTCTCGCGTGGCATCGTGGACCTCCTTCACCTCGCAGGACAGAGCGCCGCGCAGCAAGCGGACGCGCACCGTGGCGCCGGGAGCCGTTGCGGACGCGTCCTTCAGGATCGCGCCGTTCGCTTCGGTGCGGCAGATTGCGTAACCGCGCGACAGAACGGCGAGCGGGGAGAGTGCCGTGAGGCGTGCTCCGAACGAGCCGACGCGATCGCCGGCCCGCTCGAGCGTCAACGTGATCGCGGCGCGCAGCAGTCGCGCCTGCGATTGCGCCGCCGCCCGGCGGGTGGCGAGGCGCGCCGCCAACTGACGAGGATCGATCCGGTGGATCAGAATGTCGATCCGGTGGCGCCAGCGCTCCGTTCGCCCGGTGAGCGCGGTGTGCAGACGCTGTGTCAGATCGTCCATCCGCTGCATCCGATCCCGCAAAGAGGTGCGGGTCGCCTCGAAGGCACCTTCGGCGCCAATCGCACGCAGCGTTTCCTTCAAGTCGGAGAGATGGATGTGCATCGCCGACCCCAGACGAGCCCGTAGCCCCGACAGTTGTTCCTTGAATTCTTCCCGGGAGCGCACCACCATCTCGGCCGCGGCGGACGGGGTCGGAGCGCGCAGGTCGGCGACGAGGTCGGAGATGGTCAGGTCGATCTCGTGCCCGACCGCCGAGATCACCGGGACCGGTGCGGCGGCGCTCGCCCTGGCCACCGATTCCTCGTTGAACGGCCAGAGATCCTCGAGGGAGCCGCCTCCGCGCGTGACGATCATGACCTCGACACCTGGAATCGTCGCGACATCGTGGATACCCTGGACGATCTCCGCCGCCGCCCCCTCTCCCTGCACGCGTGCGGGGGCGACGATCACGTCGAGTCCCTGGAACCGGCGTCGCAGCACGCGCAGGATGTCACGAATGGCTGCGCCGGCGGGGGAGGTCACGATTCCGATCCGCTGCGGCAGGATCGGGAGGGGACGCTTGCGGCCGGGATCGAACAGACCCTCGGCCGACAACCGTGCCTTGAGCTGCTCAAAGGCGAGCTGCAGCTCGCCGAGCCCGGCGGGCTCCATCCCCTCGACAATCACCTGGTAGGTGCCACGGGGTTCGTAGAGGCTCACACGGCCGCGCAAAATGATTTTAAGCCCGTCCTCGGGGCGGAAGCGCATGCCGGTGGAGACACCTCGGAACAGGACCGCGGCGATCTGGGCGCTGGAATCCTTGAGGGTGAAATAGGTGTGTCCCGAGGGATAGCGGCGCAGATTACTGATCTCCCCCTCCACCTGAATGGAGGCAAACGACTCCTCGATCAGATCACGAGCGAGACGGTTGAGCTCGGTGACCGTGAGGATCGGGGGCGCACGGTCGAGTCCGCGACGGTTTGCGGGGGAGTCGAAGAGGCTACGCACCGCTCCCTCCGAGCTGCTCGTCTCCGGAGCGGATCTGAACCCGCTCGATCGACCGGGAACGTCCGGTCGCTTCGTCGATATCGACCACGACGCCGCACAACCGGACGTCGTGGCGGGCAATGGAGAAGCGAACCGGCACGCCGGTGCGGAACTTGCGCAGGGCGAGCTCGGTCTGGATGCCGATCACCGATTCATGGGGCCCGGTCATTCCCAGATCCGTGATGTATCCCGTCCCGCCGGGAAGAATGCGTTCGTCGGCCGTTTGGACGTGCGTGTGGGTGCCGACGACGGCCGAGACCCTGCCGTCGAGATGCCATCCCATGGCGCTCTTCTCCGACGTCGCCTCGGCGTGCATGTCGACGACGATCACGCCCGCAGACCCGTCGAGCGCGCGCAATGCATCGTCGATGACCCGGAAGGGATCGTCACACGGTGGCATGAACACGCGACCCATCAGGTTGATGACGGTGACCGGGATCCCGGCAGGAGACTCGCCTGAGTACTGGCCAACACCGGGGGCGCCGTCGGGATAGTTGAGGGGCCGCAGCAGGCGCGGCTCTTCGGCAAGGTAGTCGATGATCTCGCGCTTATCCCAGATGTGGTTGCCGCTGGTCAGGCAATCGAACCCGGCATCGAACATCTGCCTCGCGATCTCCGGCGTGACGCCGAAGCCGTCGGCCGCGTTCTCGACGTTGCCGATGGAATAGTCGATCTACCGCCCGGCGATCAGGCGGGGGAGGTGGGTCTGCACGATCTGGCGCCCGGGCCGTCCGTTGATATCCCCCACGCAGAGAATGCGCATCGAACTCCTCAGGTCGCGTAGTCGACCGCGCGGGTTTCGCGAATGACGTGAACCCGGATCGAGCCGGGGTACCGCACCTCTCTGCGGATGCGGGTGGAGATATCCTTCGACAGCCAGATGACGTCGCTGTCGTCGGCCGATTCGGTTTCCACTATCACGCGGACCTCCTTGCCCGAGCGCATGGCGTACGCGCGTTGGACGCCGCTGAACGAGGCTGCGATCTCTTCGAGGCTCTGTAACCTCTCGATGTGAACCATCAGGTTGTCGTCCCGTTCTCCCGGCCGCGCCACCACGGCCCGCTCGGCGCAACCCAGAAGAATCGCCTCCGGACTGGTCTCCGGGACACTGTCCTGAAGGGAGCGGATCGCCTCAACGATCGCCGGGGCCTCGGAGAACTTTGCGGCGAGATCTGCGCCGGCCGCATAGGGGTGCGTGATCAATCCATCACTCTCCTCGACGTGCCCGATCTCATGCAGCAGACCGGCTCGCCGGACCACCTCCGCCCCCAGGCCAAGCAGCGTCGCCATCTGCTCTGCGAGTCGCGCCACGGCCAGGGAATGATCGAGCAGGTTGTACCCGGCCACGACCCGATACTTCAGCCGCCCAAGCAGGCGGGTCAGACGGGATGGCAGTCCGGTGAGCCCGAGCTCGAACGCAGCCGACTCGCCGAGGGTCTCGTGGCCGGCCGCGAGAGCGGGGCGCGGGGGCGGCCCCACCACAACGATCCGGGCCCGGGGGG
>JAPUIN010000236.1 GCA_027297005.1 Acidobacteriota bacterium | reverse complement strand
GGGTTGCGTAGAACCGCCTGGAACGCCGTTCCCGCGGCGCCGAGCGCGGCCCCCGCAATCGCCGCGAGCAGGACGCGAGGCAGACGTACCCGAAAGATTGTCGCGGCAGCAATCTCACGCCCGCGCCCATCCCCCATGTTTGGCCGAGCGAACAGATCGAGGATCGTGTAGCCGCTGCTACCGATGCTGGCGCAGATCGCCAGGACGATCAGCAATCCGACCACGAGAAGCGTCAGCGCGAGCAGCAACCGCCGTGGGTTCAGCGCGGGCATGGAAGCGAACCGCGATCAGGCCGTCCGAACTCTCCGATCCGCGTGCCGGGTTTCGTGTCGATGGCGTGCATCGGCACTGATCGTATCTCAGGTGAGGTGCGCGCGGGGTGGAGGGGTCTCCCGGCTGAGGCGCCGTGGCCTGCGCCCGCCGGACAAGGGTCCGCGTCGCTGCGCGACGCTCCCCTCGGCTCGCCTCGCGCCGCCCGCCACGCTGAAAAGCGTGCGTCGGGTCCCCGGCGCTCGGTCTCACACGGTTCGGTGGGCACAGGCCACGGCGCCTCACTCGCGAGACACCTCACCTCGGTCATCTCTGAGCGCCTGCAGGCCGAGATGCGGAGAACGGATGGCCTGGTGCGTGGAATGGCTACGGCCGATCTTGATGTGGGTTTGACGGGAGTCACGAAACCGGCACGGTCGCTGCTGCGGCGCGGCATCCGTTAACCTTGACAGTGCCGACGCCGCTCTCCTACTGTTCGCCTGCGTGCGGGCCGACGGTGGCCCGGGAGATGTCCCGCGTGTCGCTTCTCTCCGAGCATGATCCGACGCACCTGCGACGCCTCGCTTCGCGTCTCGTGACGCGGTCCGGCGAATATGCCGATCTGTTTCTCGAGCGTGTGCGCGACGTGACCATCCTGCGCACGGGCGGTGCCACAAGGCGCGTCACGCTCGGCGGTGGGGAGGGGGCCGCCGCCCGATGGCTGAATGGGGCGCGCACCAGGCACGCCTCAATCTCCGGCCTCGGGGAGGATCGTCTGGCCGCCGTCACGAACCGGCTGCATGACGACACTCCGGCGCCCTTCCTTCCGCAATCGTCGTGCGCGAGCGTTTCCGTCGAACGGAACGATCCACTGGATGAGTTCGAGCGCTACCTTGATGAGATCCGCGTTGCCGCCGGGCGATCGACCCACGGTGAGATCCTTTTTGAAGGGCATGGCCGCATACACCAGAGGGAGGTCGCCGTCGCAACGTCCGAGGGGGAAGTGGTTGAGGATGAACGGCCGTGGATCACATTTGGCATCCGTCTGGGCCGCGCTGGCGACCTGGCGGTCGTCTCGGGAGGCGGCGGCGGTCTGGATCTCGATCGGTTGCGCGATCTCCACCCACCGGAGATCTTCGGCAGCCGCCTGGCACGCCGCCTCGAGGAAGAAGGGGAGACCGTGCCGGCCCCTGCCGGCGAGACAATTGTCATTCTCGCACCCGGTCCGGGAGGAATTTTCTTCCACGAGTCGTGCGGCCATGCCCTCGAAGGGGATAACGTCGTCAGCGGACGGTCCCCCTTTGCCGAGCTTCTCGGCGAGAAGGTCGGGCCCGACGCCCTGACGCTGGTCGACGACCCGACACTGGCCGGCCTTCCGGGATCGCGCCGCATCGACGATGAGGGCTGGCGCGCGGAGCGGACGGTGTTGATCGAAAACGGGCGTCTCGTCGGTCTTCTCCTCGATCGGGCAACGGCAATTCTCGCCTCGACGACGCCGACCGGCAGCGCCCGCCGTGAGTCATACCGGGATCTGCCGCTCCCGCGCATGTCGAACACGGTCGTCCGCGAGGGGCCGTACACTCCGGAGGAGATCCTCGAATCGGTCGGTCGCGGCGTCTACATCGAGGAGCTCGGGGCGGGGCAGGTCGACCCCGCGAGCGCGACCTTCTCCTTCCACGTCAAGCGGGGGTTCCTGATCGCGGCCGGTCGTCTGATCGCGCCGATCGCCCCTGCCATCGTCTCGGGCAACGGGGTCCGAGCCCTGGCGAGTATAAAGATGATAGGCAGCGATCTCCGTTTCGACGGCGGCGCGGGGGAGTGCGGAAAGGACGGCCAGCGTGCCCGCGCCGCGGTCGGACAGCCGACAATCAGGGTGGATGGATTGACGGTTCGCCCGGCGGGCGTGCAATGAGCGACCTCGATCGGGCCGAGGATCTGATCACAGCCGCGCGCGCAGCGGGGGCGGCCGAGGTGGAGGTTTACGTCAAGAGGGCGTGCGTGAGACGCGTCAGCCTGTCACCGATCCCGGACCCCTCGGAACCCCGCGTGACGGTCTCGACGATCGAGGAGCGCGGGGTCGCGCTCCGATTGCTCGACGATCATGGACGCTGGGGGTTCGCCTGGCGATCCTCCGGCGGCGAGCTCGAAATGGAAGGTCTCGTCACCGACGCCATCGAGTCGGCCCGGCGTTCCATCGCGTGTGACGATCCCGGGGGGGCCGATCAAATTCCCTGCGCTCCGCCGGGCGGAGACTTCGGGGATCCGGGAATCTATGATGGTCGGTGGCTCTCGGCCTCGGTCGATTCCATTCTCGATTATCTGGGGGAAGGGATCAGTGCCGCATCGCACGTTGCCGGCCGCTGTGCTGTCGTCGAGCGGGCGCTCCTGAGCACCGCCCACACCACCGTTCGCCTCATCAACTCGCGCGGTTTCGATGGTCACTACGAGAAAACACCCACGCTCGTGTCGGTCTCGATGGTACCGATCGAGACCGGCGCGCGGGCCTCGCTCGAGGAGCGATCCGGCTGCCGCATGGAGGACATCAGCCCGCGTGACTGCGGCGTCGAAGCGGCGCTTCGATCGCTCCCGGTTCGGCCGGCAGCCTTGCCTCCGGATTCGGGGCCGTCCCTGATCCTCGGACCGCGGACAACCGCCTCCCTCCTCGCCTCACTGATCCCCGGGATCCTGGACGCGGCACGACATGCCCCTGGTCGGAACGGTGTGGAAACGGCTCCGGGACCGATCGCGAACATCCTGCAGTTCCCCGCCATGACGCTGGTGGACAATGGCCGCGCTCCCGGCATGGTCGCGAGCGCTCCTTTTGATGGAGTCGGGCGATCGACCGGCAGGACGGTGCTGTTCAGGGATGGGGAACGGTGCGGGCGGCTCAGCGCCGCCACCGGTCACGCGATCCGGCCTTCGTACCGCGAGCCGCCGCTGGTCGGCGCGACGACCCTCATCCTCGAACCCCCCGTCGATGACGTCGCGGCCGCGGATCCGGATTCATTTCTCAGGGTAGAGACCGCCCTGTTCAAGCCGGGCCCGAAGGTATGGCGGGTGCGGGTTCTGCGCGGCGAGTGGTACGCCGGTGGATCGCCTGCTGGACCGGCCGACGGCCTGAAGTGGGAAGGCCCCCTGGAGCGGATCCTCTCGGGGGTGCGCTCGCGCGAAAAAAAAGATGTACGGTTCTTTCATATTGGGATACCGATCGGAGCGCCGTCGATCCGAATCGACGGCCTCGGTCCCTGGATCGTCGAGGCTGCCTCGGCCCGGCCGGCGTCCCTCGTGCGGCGGGCTGCGTCCAGAGAGATCCGTCCTCAGGCACGCTTCACCGCGCCTGAGGACCGACGGCCGTAGGTCAGGACGAACTCCTCCAGACATGAAAAGAGCGGGTCGTATCGCCGTGACCGGATCAGGGTGTTGCGGATGGAGCGGAGAGTTCGCGGGATGTATTCGAGATACGAGGCGAGGCCGCGAGTGGTCGCCATGGCGGCGAAAGTTCCCAGGTCCTTGATGTTCCTCTGCAGCGCGACGAGATCGAAGTCGTTGCGGAACTCCTCCGGGCCGCGGTCGAGCCCCCGTGCCAGATACCCGGTCATCTCGTTCACCAGATCGTCGTCAACATCGAGCGACGAGTCGCGCAGCAGCGATGCGGCATCGTAAGTGTAGGGTCCCATCCGAGCATCCTGAAAATCGATCAGGTGGAGCCTGCCGCGGCGAACCATCAGGTTGCGGGACTGGAAATCGCGGTGGCAGTAAGCCCGAGGAAGCGCCGCGCATTCGCAGGCAATATCTCCGTAGAAACGGCGCAGGATATCCTCATCACCGGGAGAGGGGGTCAACCGCCGCAGGCCGCCGATGAAGTGGCGGTGGAAATGATCGAACTCGGAGAGGAACCGCTCCCGATCGAGGGTGTTTTTGGCGGCGAAGTCCCCCTTCTTCAGGAACCGCCCGGCCTGTCCCTGCATCAGGATGATCAGATCGCATGCCTCCAGGTAGAGCCTCCTCCGGCTCCGGGCCGCACGGGGGTCGCGCATCCGCTGCAGATGTCTCTGCAATGTGA
>JAPUIN010000235.1 GCA_027297005.1 Acidobacteriota bacterium | reverse complement strand
AGGGACACGACGTGTCACGCGGAACAGGATGGGCCGTGCAGAACGCTGCGCGCGTTACACCCTCTCAACGCAGCGCGATGTCCGGTTCCACCTCGAATCGAAACGTCGGCACCTTCAGCTCTTCGAGCGCGGTCTCTCCCTCCACGATTCGATAGACCCGTCGCGGCGTGACGTCGCGGAACCGCTGCGTCTCCCCCGTCGTCGGCCAGGTGACCTCGATCGTCTCGATCGATTCGGCATCCCCCAACCCGATCTCAAGCTGCAGGCTGTTGCCGCCGAAGCTCCCTCCAGTACCGACGGTGCGATGGATGGCGCGCACGCCTCCCGGCACGCGGACGCGCACGACAACCCGCGCGCCGATCGCGGACCGATTGGAGCGCCGCCCCTCGAGTCGCAGCGTGATCCATTGATTCTCCGAACCCGGGTTGACGAATAGCGCGCTCAAAGCAGCATCCACCTTGTAGAACCCGCCCAGCTCGATGAAAAGGTCCTGGTCACCGTCATTGTCAATGTCGCCAAACGCCACGCCGTGCCCCTTCTGCAGATGGCCGACATTGGCCGAGGTCGTGACGTCCTGAAACCGTCGCCCCGCGTCGTTCCGGAACATCTGATTCGGGATGAGCGTCCCGAGGCTCGGCTCGCCGGTGCCAAAATAGGCATCCAGCCAGCCATCGTTGTCGATATCCCCGAAGTTGGCCCCCATCGGCAGCGCCACGCGATCCATCCCGGTCTCGCGGCTCACCTCGCGGAAGGTCCCATCCCCTTCGTTGTGATAGAGGCGGGGTGTTTCGATGTGGTGTGGCAGGCCGAGATGAATCCTCGCCGCCTCACCGATGCAGTCGATCAGCCGGCACGCCTTGTCCCAGACCAGTGCCTTAAACCCGGCCACCAGGATGTCGAGCCGCCCGTCGTTATCGTAGTCCCAGAACCAGGTCGGGAAACTGTTCTGCGGCTCGGTGACACCGGCTGCGCGGGCAATCTCGGTGAATCGCCAGTCCTCCCCGTTCGGCCCCACTTCTTTCCGGGGCCCGTCGTTGCGGAACAGCCGGTTGTCCCCGTAGAGCACCGAGACGTAGAGATCCATAAGCCCATCATCATTGAAATCGCCCCAGGCGACCGCCTTCACATAATCGAGATCCGGGTCTCCCAGGTTGAGCGCGCGATTCGTGAAGGTCCCGTCTCCCTCATTGTGGTATAGCTCGGACGGGTGCACGTCGTCGATCGCTGATTCGTTCCCGATGAACAGGTCGAGCCAGCCATCGTTGTCGTAGTCGGCCCACGCCGCCGTCTGCGTCGGATGGAAGCTCAGCAGTCCGGCCTGCTCGGTCACGTCCTCGAACGTTCCATCCCCTTCGTTTCTTAGTAGCGAATTCGGGAACTTCCCATCCTTGCGCATCCAACCGCCCCTCAGCACCAGGATATCGACGTCACCGTCGTTGTCGTAGTCGGCGTGCAGCAGGTTCAAGCCACCCATCTCGTCGCCCAGGCCGGCCGCTTCGCTCCGGTCGGTGAACGTGCCGTCGCCGTTGTTGCGCAGATAGTGCATCGGATCGCGGACGCCGAACGAGGAGGCCACGATGTCGAGCAGGCCATCCCCGTCGAAATCCTCCATCAGGCCACCACCGGCCCGGCCGCGGATCACGAGCCCCGCCTTCTGCGCAACGTTGGTGAAGGAGGCGACCTCGGCCTCCGACTCGAACGTCGCAGGCGGGATCAGAAAGCGATCCGGAACCCCGTCGGGATACTCTCCCAGCGTCATGAAGGCGATGTTCAGCAGCCAGCGGGCGCCCGGCTCGTCCGGATTCAACTCGAGCAACTCCAGCAGCTGCCCGATGGCCGCCCGCGAGCCGCGCAGATCGCGGTGTATTCCATCGCCGCGGATCGGCAGGAGGCACGAGCGCGGCGTGTGGCGGGCGATGCAATTCTGCAGCTCGCCGATGCGCAGGTAGCAGAGGACCAGGAACTCGCGCACCTCATCAACCGGAGGGCCGCCGCCCGGCACGGACGGATCAGGAGTCAGCAGCGGGAGGACGATATCAATCGCCGCCTGCGGATCGCCGGACTTCAGCAGTTCGTCCGCCCGACGGGTCGTGAGAACGAGCCGCTGCTCAGGGTCGCGCGCCCGCTGGATGGCGCGCTCGAAGAAGTCGGCCCGCCTTGCGTTCAGGAACAGATTATGGCGGGGATCGAGGTTCTCGATGATCGCCTCGAGGCGGGCCTTCATCCGGAGGGCGCCCGCCCCCTTCCCTTCCAGAGGCGGAAGATCAACCGGTTCAGGTGGTGCGTGTGATGTCGCGCGCTGATCGGTCGCGACGGAGGGTGGCTGCCGGGCGCTGTCGTCCGGGACTCCCCCGCCGCTGCAGGCCGGCACTCCCAGGCCCAGGAGCAGCAGGGCGAGCAGCGCGATCCCCGGGGCCGCCAGCCCGGCCGAATTCCTCATCGTCTCGTCGTCCCATATCGGGGATTTCACGTTCCAATCTCGAATGATCGACATCGCTCCGCAACTCAAAGACGGACGATTCTACAACGTCGCGGCTTGATCCGCCCAGCGCGGCCCGCCCCCAGACGGCCGCGCGATAATGTGACGGCCGCCATCCGCATGATCTAGTAATCTAGGAACCATCATGCCTGCCGAGACCCTGATCATCGTGCTTGGATCCTGGCTGGTCCTCGCAGGCCTCGCCCTCCTCGCCTACCGGTTCAACCGGGGCCGGGGGGACGAGTGAATACCGATCCCGCCATCCTCGCCGGGCTCCTCCTTTATCTGGTGGTCATGCTGGTGATCGGCTTCGTCGCCTACCGGTACACGAAGACGCTCGACGACTTCGTGCTGGGCGGTCGGCGGCTGGGGCCGCTGGTCGCCGCCATCTCCGAGCGCGCTTCGGGCGAGTCGGCCTGGTTCCTGCTCGGCCTGCCGGGGGCTGCGTACGGCCTCGGCTTCACCGAGTACTGGTCGGTCATCGGCATCGCGGCCGGCATTCTGGCCTCGTGGACTTTCATCGCTATCCCGCTCCGCCGGGAGACGGCACGTCTCGGCGCCTTGACGATTCCCGATTATTTCGAGCTGCGGTTCAGAGATCGCAGCCGCCTGCTGCGTCTCGTTTCGATGGCGGTCATCCTGATTTTCTACACTGCCTACGTCGCCGCGCAACTGCACGGAGCCGGGAAGATCCTGAACGCCACCTTCGGTATTCCGGCGGTCTGGGGGATTGTGATTGGCGTTGTGATCGTCGTCTTCTACACGCTGATGGGCGGCTTTCTGGCGGTCGCCTGGACCGACCTGATTCAGGGCCTCCTGATGAGCGCCGTCGCGGTGGTTCTGCCGATCGTCGGCCTTATCCACCTGGGCGGACCGGGAGAGCTTCTGAACCGGCTGGCCGTGCGCGGCCCGGAGTTCCTCAGCATGAGCGGCGGCAAGGTGGGACACGCGTTCGTGTTCGGGGTGGTCGTCGGCGGGCTGTCGTGGGGATTCGGCTATCTGGGTCAGCCGCACATCCTGACCCGGTACATGGCGATCCGGCGCACCTCCGAGCTGCGGCGGGGCGGACTGTTCGCGATGACCTGGACCCTCCTGTCCTACTGGGGCGCGCCGCTCATCGGCATCATCGGTGTGGCGGTCCTCGGCCCGGACCTCGCCGATCCGGAACAGGTGATGCCGTTACTGGCGAAAGCGCTCGTGCCGGGATGGCTCGCCGGATTGATGATCGCAGGCGCCACCGCGGCGATGATGTCGACCGCCGACAGTCAGCTGCTCGTCGCCACCTCGACTCTCGTCGAGGACATCTACGTGCGCCTGTTCCGCCCGGAGGGAACATCCGCGGCGCGTCTCTTGGCACTGTCGCGCCTCGCGACGATCCTCCTGGCCGCGATTGCCTTGGTGCTGGCGCTGATGGCACTTTCGGGATCGGAGCTGATCGATGGCATGGTCGCTTATGCGTGGACGGGGCTCGGCGCGTCGTTCGGACCTCCACTGCTGCTCTCGCTCTGGTGGCAGCGCACGACGCGGAACGGCGCGCTGATCGGCATGCTCGGCGGCATGATCGCCACCGTGATCTGGAAGAACGTTCCGGCGCTGAACAGTGCGCTCGACATCAAGGCCGCGGCCGTTCTGATCAGCGCGGCACTCGTCGTCGCCATCAGCCTCGCGATCCCTCCAAGGGATCACCTTCCGACGCAAACCCATCGATCCCCTGCTTGACCCCCACTTCGGCCCTCTGTTACTCTGCCTTCACGGAATAAAACATTCAGGTGCGTTCATGTCCCCCTTTTTCAAGAACTATTTCGCATCATGAGCCTCGAAGAAAAACCACGCACGTTCGGTGCTCCTCAGCCCGTCCACCACGGATTGCCCGCGACGACCGCCCTCGAGAGGGAGCTCAGACGTTTCCGCGCGCATACCCCTCGTTCGCGTGCCGAATATGACAAGGCGAAGAGACTGCTTCCCTTCGGCGTCTGCTCGAACTTCCGAGCGATGGAGCCGTACCCTGTCTACATGCGCCGGGCGAGCGGATCCCGGATCGAGGACCTGGACGGGCATGAGTACGTCGACTGGGCGATGGCGCAGACGACACTTCTGACCGGACACGCCCATCCGATCGTCCTGGCCGCCGTCCGCACGCAATCCGAGAGCGGTACCCTGACCTGCCTGCCCCATCCGTTGACCAGCGAGCTGGCGCAGGTGATCCAGGATCGCTTCCGTCTCGAGCAGATGCGCTTCGTCAACTCCGGATCGGAGGCGGTGGGGTACGCCCTGCGCGTGGCGCGCGCCGCCACGGGGCGCGACGCGGTGATCAAGTTCGACATCTGTTATCACGGCAGCAGTCCCGAGGTCATGCTCGGCAGAGGGTTGACCGACCTGCCAGCCGATTGCCCTGGTTGGCTCGGGTTCACCGAGTGGACGACAGGGATCCCCAAGAGCTTCTTCGAAAAGACGTTCGTCGCCTCGTACAACGAGATCGACAGCGTCCGCGCTCTGTTCAAGGAGCATCCGGGCGCGATCGCCGCGATCGTCGTCGAGCCGCTGGCGCTCAACCTCGGCGTCATCCCGCCACGCGAGGGGTTCCTCGAGGGGCTGAGGGAGATCTGCGATCTCGAGGGGGCGCTTCTCGTCTTCGACGAGGTGAAGATGGGCTGCAAGCTCGGCCCCCTCGGAGCCGGGGAGTACTTCGGGGTGACGCCCGACCTCGTCGCGATGGCGAAATCGATCGGCGGCGGGTTCCCGATCGGACTTTTCGGCGGCAAGCGGGAGTTCATGAAGGAGATCGAGGAAGGCGGCGTCACGCACGTCGGCACCTACACGTCCAACCCGATCTCCCTCTCGGCCGCGCTCGCGACACTGACCCGGGTGCTGACCCGCGAGACCTATGATCGGATCTTCGCCACGAACCGCGCCCTCGCGGACGGGCTCCGTGACATCATCCGCCGCACCGGCCTCGATGCGCAGGTCGTCGAGTTCGGTGCCAACGGATCGCTCTTCATGACGCGCCGGCCGATCGAAACGCTGCAGGATTTCGTGAAGGCGCGGCATGCCGCCTTCCCGGTGTACGTGATGGGGATGCTGAACCGGGGCATCCTGTTCGGCCCCGGCGCCGAGGACCCGTGGACCGTCTCCGTACAGCACACGGAGGAGGACGTCGAGGCGACCCTGCGCGCCTTCCGCGAGATCGTTCCGCAGCTCTCCTGATGCGAACCACGTACCGGACGCTCCGCGCCGTCCCGCTCGTCCCCCCACGCAATACCCGAACAGGCTCTTAGCGCGACCGCGCCCCTCCGGGCGGCGGCTCCCAGGTGAGCTCCCGGCGCGGCGAGTTCGCGGGCGGCAGTGTAAGTCCCCAGAAGAACGTGCCTGGCGCCGCGCCGCTATTCTTGACCGAGTACTTCCAGCCGCGCGCCCAGTAGCCGAGATCGCCAGGCTTCAGGAGGAGACTCTCCGAGCGGCCGTCCCTCACCCGATCGGCGTCGATCCCCCAGAACATGGTGAACTCACCGACAAGAATGTAGTAGAACTCGTCGACGGCCCCATAGTACTCCTCGGCCTTCCCGTCATCCTGATCCTCGAGGGAAAAGACGTTCGTCTTCGCGCCGGGTGCCATGAAGTAGTGCCCGAGCTGCTGTTTTTCCCCCTGCACGAGGCCTGCGAACGTGCAGCCGGGCGACAGTGTGTCCTCATGGACCTTCCCTGAGTTGGCTCGGATGACGCGCGGCGGTTCATGTTCCGTCTGGCTCATCAGGATCCCCTCTCTTTCCGGAGTGTTTCGGAAGCGGCCGGGCTCACGCCTGTGG
>JAPUIN010000234.1 GCA_027297005.1 Acidobacteriota bacterium | reverse complement strand
CACATCATCCAGCCGGTCTCGGACAGCTCGATGAACGATCGCGGCATCTTTCACACCAAGGAGGAGCCACTCGCCGGGTACGGATACAATCGTCTGCACGTCCTGTGCGGAAACAGCGTTGGCTCGGAGACCGCCTTGTGGCTGACGGTGGCCACCACGGCACTCATCGTCGCCCTCATCGAGGCCGGCGAGACGCCCGGCGCCGGCGTCCGGATGGGCGCCCCGGTCGCCGTGTTGCACGGCTTCGCCGCTGATCCCGACTGCCGGGAGGAGGTGTTCCTCAAGGACGGCAGCAAGCCGGGCACTGCTCTATCGATTCAGCGACATTATCTCGAACGGGTCGAAGGGTGCCTCGGAAAGGATTTCCTTCCCCCCTGGGCGGAGGAGGTCTGCCGGCGGTGGCGGGAGATACTCGACCGGCTGCAGGAGGGAGCGGAGAGCGTGTCGGAGACGCTCGACTGGGCCATGAAGCTGATCCTCTATACCGATCGCATCCGCCGGCACGGGTTCACGTGGGATGCGATTCGGGTCTGGAACTCTTTCCTGACACGCAACGGAGCGCGGATCCTCCTGCCGGAGGTGCACCCCCAGATGCGCCACCGCGAGATGTTCGCCGGCGGCCTCGAGCCGGAGGTGATCGTTCGATACCTGAAGCCCTGGCTGCGATTTGAAAAGCTGCTCGGCGGCGACCTGCTCCGGTTCCTCAAGATGCGACAGGAGCTGTTCGAGATCGACTCGCGCTTCGGCCAGCTTGGCGAGAAGGGGATCTTCAACGCGCTCGACCGGGCGGGCGTGCTGCGGCACCGGCAGGTGGCCCCGTCCGAGATCGCACGGGCCATGGTTCATCCTCCCGTGGGGACCCGCGCCCGCCTGCGCGGCGAACTCATCCGGCGAATGTGGGGCGGCGAGAAGCGATTCAATTGCAGCTGGGACAACATCCTGAACCTCGACGACAACCTCATGCTGGATCTCTCCGATCCCTTCGAGCGCGAAGAGCGCTGGCAAGCCCCTGGGCGTATCCGGCCCAGGATGATGCGCGACCCACGCCGGCCCTTGGACGAGCCTCCGCCCCTCACCGAGGATGACATGCGAACGCTGCAACTTTTAGGGATCTGAGAAGCCGGCGGGGCTCCAGCTTAGTCCCGGGCCGGGATCTGACCTCCCCCCCCTTTGGGCCCAGTTCGAGCCCAAAGTCTGACTCTTCTGCTGGACCGGTTTATGGGGGGCAGGTCAAACGGGGGTGGTCCGATACTACGATCTCCTGCCCGCATCTTTATTAAGTACAGCGGGGGGACACCCGATGTACTTAATAAAGATGCGAGATTCGGCTGCCGCGGAGGGGTTCCAGTGGGTCGGTGAAGGATGGAGGCGGGCAGCCTAAGGCGTTGAGGAACTAGTCTTTGTCCCCTGCATGCTGCGATCTCCTTCCCCTCTGCCTGTCCGCGTCTCCTTCTCCCCCGATTCCGCGCTATCATGACCCCACGCCGCGGATAAGGGATTCCCTGACCTGACACAGGCCCGGTCCGCCCAACGCAAGCCCACTACGAGCGCGCCATGGCTCTGAGCCCCGGCGGGATGCTGCCCCACTATCGGCTCGTCGAGCAGATCGGCGAGGGCGGCATGGGTGTGGTCTGGAGCGCGGACGACACGGTGCTGGGGCGGCAGGTCGCCATCAAGGTTCTGCCCGACGACTTCGCGCAGGACCAGGAGCGACTGGGCCGCTTCAAGCAAGAGGCGCGGCTGCTGGCGGCGCTCAACCACTCGAACATCGCGGCGATCTACGGACTCGAGGAGTCGGACGGCGTCCGCTACCTGGTGCTGGAGCTGGTGCCGGGCCTGACGCTGGCGGAGCGGATAGGGCGCGGCCCGCTGCCCGTCGACGAGGCCCTCACCGTCTGCTGCCAGATCGCCGAGGCGCGCACCTTGCCTCGTGTCAACTCATCTCCCTCCCTGGCGAATCGTCTGTGCCGGATCCGCATCAGTATAGATCCGGTCGGCAGGTCGTGGCCGATCCCCGATCATGAGGGCCATGCTGAACAACGGTCCTTACAATGAAACCAAGGAAAACCTGTTGACCCGGTCGCGGACTCGTCGTATTAACCCCATGAACTCGAGAGGTCACTGTGCCTGACGCCTTGAAAAGCAAAGCCGATAAGAATCACGCGGCAGCGATCCGCGGCACGGTGTGTCTCTGCGCCTGTTGTTGCACCTGTACCTGTCGGCCGGGAGCCGACCTGTGGCAGCGGGCTGGAGGGTCTGTTTCATAATTTGAAATGAACCCTCCGGGGTTCAACGAGACGTCGAACACAAAACCCATTGCCACAGGCAGTGGGTTTTTTTTTATGCCGATCACGGCGAGGAGGAGAGCGTGGGCAGCATCGAGGTCGTCAGCGAGATCAACCCCCAGGACGAGATCACCCGCGGGGATCTGCAACAGATCGCGAAAGGGCTCGAAGACAAGGACCCGCAGGACGTTCTGAAGTGGGGCATCGAGACCTTCCGAGGCGGGATCACCCTGGCCTGCAGCTTCGGCGCCGAGGACGTGGCGCTGGTCGACATGATCGCGCGGATCGATCTGTCTGTTCCGGTCTTCTATCTCGACACCGACTACCTGTTCGAGGAGACCCTCGAGGTGCGCGACCGGATCATCGCGCGCTACGGCATCGAACCGATCGCCGTGCGTCCGAAGCTGACGATCGACGAGCAGA
>JAPUIN010000233.1 GCA_027297005.1 Acidobacteriota bacterium | reverse complement strand
TTCGGCCGACCACGCGCAGCAGTTTCTTGTCGAGCAGGTTCTGCAGTACCCCGCCCGGATCGATTCCACGGAGCGCCTGAATCTCCGGCGTGGTGATCGGCTGTTGATAGGCAACGATCGCCAGCGTTTCGAGAGCAGCGCCCGACAGCCGACGTCGGTTGCGGGAACGGAACAACGCCCGGACCCACTCCCCCAAGTCGGCGCGGGTCGTCAGTCGGTAGCCGCCGGCGACCTGGCGTATCTGAAGGCCGCGGACGCTCGCATCGTAGTCCCGCGACAGCTCGTCCAGCGTCTCGGCAAGGGCCGATTCCTCGAGACCCGGGAACAAGTCTTTGAGATCGATGAGGGTCAGCGGCTCCTCGGACGCGAAGACCAGCGCTTCGATAATCGCCTTCAGTCGTTCCTGATCGGCCGGGGGCTCGGGTAGGTTACGCATCGGCGGTCAGTTCTCCCTCCGACGGCAGTGGTGCCGCCGTCTCTTCAACCAGAACAATCAGGATGTCCTCCTTGTCGTGGCTCTCGAACGCGCGGATCAACCGCAGCCGGATCACCTCGAGGAGGGCGAGAAAAGTCAGGATGCATGACATGCGATCACCGATGTCCGCGAACAGGGCCCGGAACCCGAGTCGCTTTTCGCGGTTGAGGGCCTCGAGCAGCCAGTCGATCCGCTCCACCAGCGACATCCGATCCCGTGTGATGCGCGCCGCCGGCGTCTCCGTGCCGCGACGCTTGAGAATCGTCTGAAACGCGCTGAGCAGAGAGTAGAGATCGGCCTCGATCCACTCCTCGCCGGCGAACTCGGCGACACATCCCGCGGGGCGTGTGAATACCAGCTCCATCTGCGCCTCGCGCTCCTGCAACTCCTCGGCGGCGCGCCGAACCCCCTCAGTCCAGGCCGCCGATCGCAGCGCCGGATCCTCGAACTCATCGGTCCCGGCTTCCTCCCCTACCCCTGTCGGCGGGAGGAGCCGGCGTGACTTCAGATGGACCAGGGCCGACGCCAGCACCAGGTTCTCCCCGGCCGTTTCCAGGTCGCGGCCGGACAGCAACGCCAGATACTCGTCACACTGGCGCGCCACCTCGAGGATGGCGATGCTGGTCACGTCGAGTTCGTCGGTGCGCACCAGGTGCAACAGGACGTCGAGCGGCCCCTGGAAGCCGGACAGCTGTACCCGGCAGAGGCCCGGGCGCTCTTCCGCCGGCGTTTCAGGTGTACTCACACCAGTCCCTCCGGGGCGATTTTCATCGCCGATCTCACCAGTCTCATCGTCTCGTCGGCCTCGCGACGCGCCCGGTCCGCACCGGTACGCAGGATCTCGACAACGGCGCCACGATCCTCGGCCAGCTTCCTGCGCCGATCCTGCAGCGGTGCGATCGCCGGTTCGAGATGGCCGAGCAATTTCGACTTGCAGTCGACACAGCCGATTCCCGCCCGGCGGCATTCGAGGTTTACCAGATCGAGGGTTTCCTGCGGGCTGAAGGCCTTGTGGAAATCGTACACCGGGCAGACCTCCGGGTTTCCCGGGTCGTTGCGGCGCTTGCGGGCCGGATCGGTCATCATGGTCATGATGTTCTTGCGAGTCACTTCCGGGGGGTCTCCCAGGTTGATGGCGTTGCCGTACGATTTGCTCATCTTACGTCCATCGGTGCCCGGCAGGCGCGGCAGGCGGGTGATCAACGCCTTCGGCTCCGGGAATACCTCGCCATAAAGCCCGTTGAAGCGACGCGTGATCTCCCGTGACAACTCCAGGTGAGCCAGCTGGTCTTCCCCGACCGGCACGAGGTCGGCGCGGTACAGGAGTATGTCGGCCGTCTGCAGAACCGGGTACCCCAGGAACCCGAAATTATTCAGATCGCGGTTGGCGATCTGCTCCTTCTGTTCCTTGTAGGTCGGCACCCGTTCCAGCCAGGGCAACGGCACGATCATCGACAACAGCAAATGGAGCTCGGCATGCTCCTTCACGTGCGACTGCACGAAAATGGTCGAGTGCTCCGGGTCGAGACCGGCGGCGAGCCAGTCGATCGCCAGTTCCATGACGTGCTGGTTGACGCGAGACGGGTCTGCGTACTCGCTGGTCAGGGCGTGCCAGTCGACGATGACGTAGAAGCACTCGTGGGTGTCCTGCAGTTTGATCCAGTTCTCCAGTGCGCCGACCAGGTGGCCGAGGTGCATCGGACCGGTGGGACGGAATCCGGAGAGCACGCGCGGTTGTCGTTTCGCCGTCATGGATTCACTGCGCTCCGGGGAATCGCCGGGGGGCTTCGTCAGGAGGCGGCCGAGCCGGTGTTGGCGGCCTCGACCGGAAGCGTGGCCGCCTTGAACACGAGAGAGACCATCCCCAGCGCGACCTTGTCCCCGGTGACCAGGGGGCTCTTCTGTCCCGGGGTGAGCCGCTCGCCGTTGACATGGGTCCCGTTGAGCGCGCCGACCTCCTCGGAGACTCGGAACGTACCGTCCTCGAAAACGATCTTGGCGTGCCGGCGTGAAACCGAGCGGTTGATGTCGACCTGGGTCAGGTCGATCTCGGGACGCGTGCCGGTCACCGGATCGTAACGGCCGATGACCGCTGCGGCCGTAGTGATCGGAAACAGGCGTGCTCCCCCCTCCAGGACCAGCAGGCCGATCGCACCCTCGGGGATTTCCATCTCTTCGAGCGGCTGCGGCGCCGCATCGACACCGGAACTCGGCGCTGCGTCGGGAGCCGGCGGCGCTTCAGCGGGCCGATCGATATCGACCGCGCCGATCGGGGCGGAGGCGCCCTGTTCGCGGGAACTCTGGTCCACCGATTCGAGCTTGTGGTTCGCTTCCTGCAGGCGGTTGCTCAACTTGCGCAGCATGCGCACGGCAATCTCGATGTTGCCACGGATCATTTTGTCGAACGTGGTGGTGTTGATCTCGATCAGGTCGACGGCGTCAATCGCCTCGGCCGAAGTGGAGCGCGGCAGCCCTTCGAGCACGGCGATCTCCCCGAAGAAGTCCCCCTTTTCCATGATCGCCAGCTCCTGCTTGATCCCGTTGACCTCGCGATAGATGCGCACCGAGCCGGACTGGACGATGTACATCTCGCTGCCGAGATCGCCCTCGGCAAAGATCGACGCCCCCTTCTTAAGATGGACGGTGAGGTCTTTGAAAGGATGTCCCGCCACGTCGCTATGCCCTGCCGAGGAAAGGAGTTAGACACGCAGAACCAGCGTGATGATAGTGGAACCTCCGGAGCGTTGTCAAACAGTCCCGGGCCTCCCCT
>JAPUIN010000232.1 GCA_027297005.1 Acidobacteriota bacterium | reverse complement strand
GGGACGCCCGAGCACCCTCTCCACGTCGGCCCAGCGGGGGTGTTCCAGCCTGAGACGACTCGCCTCGCGCTCCCGTTCGATCTCCTCGAGGGAAACAATCTCGCGTTTCTCGACCAACCTGTCCCGCAGATACAGGAACAGCATCGTGAGCCCGGCCAGGATCGCCAGATAGAGCAGACCGACGACGAACGTCATGCCCTGACCACCACCGTCCAGGGTGCCGTGGGGGTGTCGAGCCGCTCCGTCATCCATCGCATGGCTTCCCTCCCCGGATTCAATCCCCTACATATGCTTCACCCGGTCGAGCAGGCGCCTTCCGACACCCCGCACGCTGATCACCACGGCAGCGACGCGGCTCAGTCCGCGGTCGTCGGATCGATGACCGATGCCACGCGGGAGATCCGGTTCGCGGGGAATCCGCCCTTCTCGGCGTGCCTGCGAATGATCTCCTCGTCGGGGGCGATGTAGACGCAGTAGATCTTGTCCCCCGTGACGTAGCTCTGCACCCATTGGATTTCGGGTCCCAGATCGCGCAGGACGTCGCAGGATTTCTTCGAAATGGCGTGCAGATCTCCCGGCGAGAGTTTCCCGGCGCCCGGCAGATCCCGTTCGATTATGTATTTCGGCATGATCATTCTCCTTCGGCGATAACAAATCCCCGGCTGTTGGTGGCCTCTTCATCATAGATGAATTCCACGTCGTCGTGCGCCTCCCGGGCCGTCCTCAATGAACCGGCCCGCCTGAGCGCAGTTGCACGATCGTCGCGCCCCAACCCCCGCCATCTTCTCCCGCGGGCGCGAACGAGGCAACGTCTGGAAGCCTCTCGAGGATCGCGTGGACCGTCTGCCGGAGCATCCCCGTCCCCTTCCCATGGATGACGCGTACCTGCAGGATACCGCGAATGCGGCACTCCTTCAGATAGTCGGTCAACAAGTCTGACACCTCGGACGGTTGGAAGGTGTGCAGATCGAGGGTGCCGTCGATCGGGATCCGGCGCATCGCTAGTGTCTCGTCCCTGAAGTCATGTTCACACCGAGACTATTGCAGCGCCCGACTCGCAACGCGCGAGGAGGGCGAATATCGTGACTATTGAACCGACAAGCAACGTAGCGCGCCGGGAAGCCCCTGCCGCCGAATGCGGCAAGATTTCGGGGACGGGGCACTAAGTTGCGGCGGTCCCCTCGAACAGCCGTTTCACCGGGTCCCGCACCAGCACGATGATCGTGAAAACGCCAAGAACCGTTCCGAACGGCATAAACATACAGGACAGCGCGGCCACGACGAGACAGAATGTGTAGTGGCGGCGCTGCGCCAGGAAGCGGCCCGCCATCAGCACGCTCGTCGCGAAGCTCAACCCCATCAGAATGGCGAACAATGCGATTCCGATGAAGATCCAGACGACGAATTCCGGCGGCTGCTCCCCCTGCCCGTCACCGAAGACCCCGGCGACAAGGGTGATTCCCAGAATGAGATGAATAACCGGAAACAACGAGAAGAGAAAGGCGAGCCCGGCGACGACGTAATGAAAGACCGAGAGAAGCCTCAGATGCTCTGTCTCTTGAGACATGGCCGTCCCCTCCTTTCCTGGTGAGTGAACGATGCATCCGGGCGCGGAGACGGTCTGTGCCCCTTCTCCAGGCTGGAAAATACCACACATGGCCGGCATGTTTCATCCGGCTCGCTCCCCGATCCAATGGTCAGGCGATGCTCCGGATGTGCAGGAAATAGCGGGCGGCGGGCGACAGATCTTCGATTTAACCGGGTTCAGTGTGCGCGATCCGGATCAACGTGCGGGGGACAAACTGGCACTGCAGGACGCGACGCGAACCTCGTGCATCATTCCGGGTCCCGCTGTGCCACAGATAGCCATTGAACAGCAGCACCGACCCGGCCGTCACGATGTTGAACGGTTCTGCCGGCCGCGCGCAGTCGCTCCAGCCCCTCCCGGCCGACGACCGCCGGAAAGACGACATCCCCGAGGCGATCGAGATCCTCCTTCTCTCGGGATCCGAGCGTCCCATCGGAGAAATCGCACAGCCTCAGGGCCTCCTCCATGCTGTTCACGACCAGTGTCGGCATCGTCGCGTCACCCATGATCGCGTCCCCGACAACTTCGCCTCATCACCGCCTGCACGACACGGATGCGGTTCTCTTCCAGGTTGCGGAGCACGTTGGCGAACCGGGTCCGCGCATCATCTCCCATCAGCAGATGCAGCCCGACCGGCGTCCACCCTTCGTTCCGCACGCGCTTCATGACCGACTGAAAGAACAAGATCGATGCCTCGGTCCGGTCCTCCCAGCGGATGACCTCGAGGCCGCTGTCCGCCAGCAGCGTGCGCAGATCGTCGACGGGGATCAGGTGGCTGATCGCCCCCTCCGTCGCCCAGGGGACCGGAAGATGGATGCTCCCGCCGATCGCGGCCCCAGCTCCGACGAAAATGTCGTGAAACGCGAACTGGCCGCCGGGCTTCAAGACCCGGGCCAGCTCGCGATAAAACACGGCTTTGTCCGCGATGTTCATCTGGACATGCTCCGTCCAGACAATATCGAACTGGGCCTCGCCGAACGGCAGCGCCAGGGCGCTTCCCTGTCTGAAGACCGTCCGGTCCGCCAGGCCAACCCGGGCCGACAGCATCTCCGCGACTCGGCAGTACTCCTCGGTCAGGTCCACGCCCACGACGCTGCAGCCGGAGCTGGCCGCCAGGTATCGGCTCGTCCCCCCCAGCCCGCAGCCGACGTCGAGCAACTTGTGCTCGGGTCTGATCCGGACCCATTTCGCCAGCTCTTCCGTCGCCGCGCGACCTCGTATGTGAAACTCATCGACAGGTGCGAGATCGTCAGGAGCCAGCTTCTTCAGATCCTTTCCGGCCTTCTCGAGTGCGGCGAGGATGCGATCCCCGAGATTCGCGACCGTGTAGTGCTCGGAAACCTTATATTGATTATTCTTCATTCTCGATCACGCTGAACGACCCCTCCGCCCCTCATGCGCCGTGCGGTCATGCCGGATAATTCATCTTCAGCCAGATCACCAGCGACCACAGCACCACCTGGCCAGCCAGGGTCAATGCCAGGCCGAATCGATTCACGACGTACTCGGGGGCGGTCAGCAAGTGCTTACCGAGCCAGAACCATTTGATGTCACGAGTACGCTTGAAATACATGATGTTCGAGATGATGACGAACGCGAGGCCGACCACGGAGGGGACCAGTCCCATCGCAAATATCAGACTAAAAACTGAGTTCCCCATCGATTCACCAGATCCCTGTAACGCTCAATCCGACACCGAACCCGTGCCGTTCGCGGGCGTGTAAGGGGTCACCGGCAGGATGATCATCTCGGCGATGCGAGTGACCCGGGTGGATGTCGTACCGTCGCGACATGCCAGACACTGTCTCCACCGCGCCTTGACACGCGTCCGCTACTCAGATCTCCTCGATCTGTAGAAACGGACTTCGACCCTCTCCACAGTCGCCAGTCCCTCTCCAACTGCGACCTCGATCCGGGGAAGGAACGACTCGATCTTCTCCTCGGTATCGACGATCTCGACCACGATCGGGAGATCGCTCGAGAGGCGAAGGATCTTTGCGGTATGCAACCGACTATGGGCGCCGAAGCCCTCGAGGCCGCGGAGCACTGTCGCCCCTGCCAATCCGTGCTCCCGCGCCTTGCGGACGATCCACTCGTAGAGCGGTTGACCCTCGTACTTATCGTTCTCTCCGATAAAGACGCGGAGGAGCTTCCCGTCCTTCGGAAGAATCATGGTCAGCCTACCCTGACGTCGTGACCGTGTGGCCCAGCCACACCAGACCCAAACCGAAGATGACATGCAGTCCGACGTTCGCCGCCGCACGCAGGTATTCGTCGTCACGGATCATCGCGAACGTCTCGTAGCCAAACGTCGAGAAGGTCGTGAAACCACCGAGGATACCGATGAGAGCGAACGTACGGAATTCCGGACCGAACAACTGCCTGGCCTCTGCGAGACCCGCGACCATCCCGATCACGAGGCATCCCAGGAGGTTGACCACCAGCGTCCCGTACGGGAACGTCGTGAGAGGCACTTGCCGGTGCACCAGTCCGCTTAGGCCGTAGCGAGCGAGAGCCCCAAGGAACCCTCCCGAACCGACGACAACCGCATTGATCAGGGCCGCTTTCAATTGACTCTCCATGGTTGCGCTTCTGTCCGTCTGACGCCAGGCGTAGCCCGCGCCGGGCGCTCACCTGACCGGACGAGTATGCCAGAACCTGCCCCCCCCTTGTCGGCTTCTTGCCTTCGTGAGTCGGTGCAGGAAGCCAGTTGCTTCCATGAATCCGTATGGTTTTTGAGCCCGCCGGACGTTCAGCGGAAAAACATATCAGGCATCTTCCCCCTCGGCCTGATACACACCTGGGACGTAGACCGTCC
>JAPUIN010000231.1 GCA_027297005.1 Acidobacteriota bacterium | reverse complement strand
TCCGGAACGCGGGCGTCGGGCAGGTCGGGGTGAGGATCGCATCGACGTTCTCGAAGGCCTCCTCGAAATCGCGGCGGATCATCGTACGCACCTTCTGGCCCTTGAGATAGTAGGCGTCGTAGTACCCGGCCGACAGCACGTAGGTGCCGAGCATGATGCGGCGCTTAACCTCCTGGCCGAACCCCTCGCGTCGCGACTGGAAGTACATCGAGGAGAGATCGCGGGCTCCCGCCACCCGGTGACCGTATCGGACGCCGTCGTACCGGGCCAGATTGCTGCTCGCCTCGGCCGTGGCGATGATGTAGTAGGTCGGTACGGCGTACTCGGTGTGGGGCAGCGAGATCTCAACCAGAAATGCTCCCTTCCCTTCCGCGATGCGCAAAGCGGCCCGCACCGCGCTCTCCACCTCGCGGGTGATCCCTCCTGTGAAGTATTCCGTCGGCACGCCGAGACGCATCCCCTCGATGCCACCGGACAGGGCGGCCGTGTAATCGGGGACCGGGACTGAGGACGAGGTGGCGTCGCACGGATCGCGGCCTGCGATCACGCCGAGGACCAGCGCGACATCCGCCACCGTCCTGCCGATCGGCCCCACCTGATCGAGGGACGATGCGAACGCGACGAGACCGTAGCGCGACACGCGGCCGTAGGAGGGCTTCATGCCGGGCACACCACAGAAGGAGGCTGGCTGGCGTATCGACCCTCCGGTGTCGGTGCCGAGGGAGACGGGCACCTCACCCGCCGCCACCGCGGCCGCGGATCCGCCGCTCGATCCGCCCGCGACGCGTCCCGTGTCCCAGGGATTGCAGGGGATCTCGAAGGCGGAGTTTTCGCTGGATGAGCCCATGGCGAATTCGTCGAGGTTCGTCTTGGAGATGATGACCGCGCCCGCCTCGCGCAGCCGGCGGACACAGGTGGCGTCGTACGTCGGCACGAAGTTCTCGAGGATGCGCGAGCCGGATGTGGTCGGTGCGCCCCGCGTGCAGAGGACGTCCTTGACCGCGACCGGCACCCCGGCGAGAGGGCCGAGCGGACGGCCGGCGCGACGCTCGTCATCGATGCGCTTCGCCTCCTCGAGCGCGGTCCTCTCGAGAATGGCGCGACAGGCCTGGATCTGGGGCTCGACCGCGCGGGCGTGCTCGATGTGGGCGCGGCAGATCTCGACGGCGCTCGCCTGGCCCGAGACGACCAGCTCGCGGATCGCGGAGACGGTGCGGTTGAGCAACTCCTTCACCCGATCACTCGGGGTACCTTGAACAGCCCCTCCGCCGATTCGGGGGCGTTGGCCAGCGCATCGTCCCGGGGGATCGAGCCGCGAACCTCGTCCCCGCGCAAGGTGTCGAACGTGGCGACGATATGGGCTGTCGGTTCGATCCCGCAAGTGTTGAGTCGATCGAGCTGTTTCACGTAGTCGAGGATCGAGCTCAGCTGTTTGGCGTAAAGATCGTACTCCTCCTCGGAGAGATCGAGGTGGGCGAGCTGTGCAATCCGACGGACGTCGTCGCGGGAGATCGACAAGCGGACTCCTCCACGCCTGCGTGCGGTCGGATTATACAGGACGGTCGCTGTGATAGCCTGCGCCACATGGGCGCAATCGGTCCCGGGAGCCTCTCCGGGTTCCTCTTCCTCCTGATCCTCGCGTCACCTCACGCGTGGACGGCGATCACAACCGCGGGGACCGGCAACCCTGCCGTTCGAGAGACGGCATCGACTCCCGCCCGGCAAAACCCGGACCGGCTCCCGGGGGTGGCGCTGAGGGTTCGCATCGAGCCGATCGCCGTCGACGGTCTGGGGACGCGCAGCCTGGGCGCTGAGATTGCGGACATTTTCCCAGGTGACGCCGGCGTGCTCAGGAGGTCGGCGACGCTGCGATCCCGCCGTGAGGGGGATCCGACTACTGAGAGCCTGGAGCTGACGATACGTGTCTCCGCCCACCTGCAGGATCGCGGCGATTGCGAGCTGCTCATCAATGCGCGGATCTCGAGCCTCATCGCGAACGCGCGCTCGGGACGCAATCCGCCTCCCACTACGAAGATCATGAAACTTCAGGTCGGGGCGGACGAGGAGCGCCTGATCGAGATCTACCAATCGACCGCTACAGGGGGGCGTCTGGCGCTTCGTGTCCGGTGTGGGCCACGCCCGTCCGGCGCGGCGGCCAGGGAGGATCCGCGCATCGATTTCGTACTGTCGATCGAGAGAGCCGACGGTGAAGGTCCCTTCGAGATCCTGATGTCGAAGGTGCTCACGACTGGAATCGGGCGCGAAGCCACCAATTCCTTCTCGTTCAATGCCTCGCTGCCAGAATCGGAGCTGACCGGGAAACGATACCGGCGCGAGCGCTTCACAATCCGCATCGCTCCCGAACTGTTCTCGGCCGGTCGCCTGCAGGCCGTCATCGAGGTGGAGGGAGAGGTCGCCAGCGTCTCGGCTCTCGACCCGATAGTCGTCCACCCGATCCACCATCGCGAGACGGCCGTCATCGCACCCGGCGAGCCACGCACGATTAACCTCGAGGTTCGATCCTCCAGCGAGGACGAGGGATGGTCGCTCCTCCGCTACCGCCTGCAAATAGTCGCCCACTTCGAACCGCGGTGAGACCGGCTCTCCGGGCCGCCGCCCTGCCGGCGTATTACCGGTCCCTCGAGCGCGCATACGGGCCGCAGGGGTGGTGGCCCGGGCGGTCGCGATTCGAGGTGATAGTCGGCGCCATCCTCACGCAGAACGTCGCCTGGTCCAACGTCGAAAAGGCACTTCACGCCCTGCGGGGCGCAGGTCTGCTCGCACCGGGCCGCATGGAGTCCATGCCGGCTGAAAGGATCGCCCGCCTGATCCGTCCGTCCGGGTTTTACCGGCAGAAAGCCCGCACGCTGCGGGCGTTCCTCGCGGACGTGGCTGTTGCCACGGGTGGGAATCTGGTGCGATATCTTCGCCTTCCGGTGCGGGCTCTGCGTTCGAGACTGCTCGCCGTCCGCGGCATCGGGCCGGAGACGGCTGATGCGATCCTCCTTTACGCCGCCGGCAGGAGGGTGTTCGTCGTTGATGCCTACACCCGGAGAATCCTCGCCAGGCACGGGTTGATCCGGGGGGATGAACCTTATGAGGAGGTGCGGCACCTGCTGGAGCTTGCCCTCCCCCGCAGCGTGCGCGTCTACAAGGAGGGGCATGCGCTGCTCGTCCGGGTCGCCAGGGAGCACTGCCGCAAGGGTCGCGCGCTGTGCAGCGGATGCCCGCTCGAACCTCACCTCCCCGCCCGCGGGCAGGTGGGCGGGACAGGACCCCGGCGGATCCAGATGGTCGGATCGGTCGCATCCGGAAATCCGGAGCGCGCCGAGGGTATGCTGATTGACTTTAACTCTCTGTTTCGGTTAGTTTAAGCCGCTTTCATCCTAGGCATCCGCTTCACGCGGTGAGGCTTCATCCAGAAATTTGGATTTTCAGGAGGGCGGCCCATGAGATCATTCATACGCATCGGGCGCGTGCCTCTCGCGGCGGTCCTGGTGGTTCTGGGCGCTGCGGGCATCTGCCACGCTGCGGATCCGGCGACCCTCGTCGGCCGGGTGATCGATGCCGGCGGTGAGGGGATCGCCGATGCCACCGTCTATATCCGGCGGGTCGAGAGGGATCGCAACGCCCCCAGCGGGGATCACCGTTTCAGCCACGGGGTGGCGAATGGACTGATCGTCATCAAGACGGGCAGGCAGGGCCGATTCATCGCCGATCTGCCCCGGGGCCATTACGAGGTGGCGGCGTTCAAGCCGGGGTACGACTTCACGCTGACGGCCGTGAATACGCAGGCCCGCGGCATCGTCGATCTGTCCCTCGAGCGATCACCCGGCATCGTACTCGGCAATCTGCCGGTCGGTTCCCCCGGCCAGAACCTGGGTCTCAACTGGATCCTCCGCCGGTCGCCCAACGGGGTGCTGCGTGCGGTCGACGCGACGGAGGGGCTGGCGGAGCTGTCGAGCGGCGATGGTGATGATGCCGTCGGAGTTTCTCTCGCGCCGTCGGGGAGCCCGCCGCTGGCGACCACCGCCACGGGCCGGCACAGCTGGTTCGGTGCCATGGCGCGAACCATCGACGGTCAGTTCGTTCATCGATTTAGCGGTGGAGATCCCTTCCGAAGCGGCTCCGCCAGCGTCGGCGACACCTCCGGCCGTGAGACCTCCCTGGCCCTGAGTGGTGACCTCCGCGGGCGGGGCTCCTGGCGGATCCTCGGTAGTACCGGAAAGAACTCCGCCAATTTCGATCGCGCCTCGATCGTGCGGCGCGATCGTCAGACGGAGCGGTTCGCGGCGGGTTTCGATTACCGGTTCGGCGATCTCGATGACCTGACAGCGGGGATCGAGTACGGGACCAGCAGGTACAGCGTTGCATCAAACGGCGAGGCGGGACGCTTCACCGAGCAGGAGCAGCGCACCGTCGGGTTCCACTCGCGCTGGGATCGCGTGCTGGGCCGGAACGCCAAGCTGTTCGTCGACGGCATCTTCCGCCAGGCCGGGGTTTCGGCGCCGGGGAGCGCGATCGTGCCGGCCTCGTTCGAGGCGGATCGAATCGACGGAGCCGTCGACAGGGCGTGGCAGGCGGGTGCGGGAGTGGCGCTCCGTGCCGGCACGCACGACCTTGCATTCGGCGTCCGCGCGAGGAACTACCAGCATGATCTCCGGGGCCGGAGCATCCTGCTGTATGGGTCGCCGAGGGAGCCCTTGCTCGAGGGGGGCGTGCGCGGCAGCGGCGTGAGCCTGTACGCGGCAGATGACTGGCGTGTCGCGGAACGGATCATGCTCAACTACGGCGTCGGTTACCACGGCAGCTTCACGGAGAACGCCGGCTACCTCGTGCCGCAGGTCGGATTCACCCACGATCTCAATGGGGATGGCCGGACCGTCGTGCGCTCGATGGTGACGCTCCGCGTCGACCAGCCCGGCTCCCACCCGGAAGAGGGGATCCTCGACGGCGACGAATCGAAACGCGAAGAACCGGGCCGGGTCGGCTATCCGATCGGGGTCGAGCGCCGGCCCGA
>JAPUIN010000230.1 GCA_027297005.1 Acidobacteriota bacterium | reverse complement strand
CCGCGTGCAGAAGATATGCGCATCGTCCTGGGTGAACCCACGCACCCGCATCATTCCGTGCAGCACGCCGGAGCGTTCGTACCGGTAAACCGTCCCGAGCTCGGCATAGCGAATCGGCAATTCGCGATACGAGCGCCGTCGGGACTTGAAGATCAACGCGTGTCCCGGACAGTTCATCGGCTTGATCACGTACCCGGTATCCTCGATGGAAAACAGGTACATGTTGTCCTTATAATAATCGAGATGCCCCGAAAGGCGCCACAATTCATCGCGGGCCACGTGGGGGGTCATCACCTGCTGGTATCCGGCCTTGCGGTGCCGCTCCTTCCAGAAATCCTCCAGAACCTGGCGCAGCACCGTGCCCTTGGGATGCCAGAAGATGAGTCCCGGGCCGGCGGTCTCCTCGACGCTGTACAGTTCGAGCGCCGGACCGAGCTTGCGGTGGTCGCGCTTCTTCGCCTCCTCGAGCATCTTCAGATGCGCTCGCAACTCCTTGTCGTTGGCGAACGCGGTGCCGTAGATGCGCTGCATCTGCTGGTTCTCTTCGGAGCCTTTCCAGTAGGCGCCGGCCAGCGACAGCAGCTTGAAGGCCCCGATGCGGCCGGTCGAAGAGAGGTGCGGCCCGGTGCAGAAATCCATGAAGCTGTCCTGCTCGTAGACCGAGACGACGTCCCCCCCCTTCTCGTTGATCAACTGGACTTTCAGATTGTCGCCAAGGCCTTCGAAGTATGCCAGTGCCTCCGATTTCGGCTGTTCGAGCCGCCGGATCGGGAGATTCTGCGCCTTTAGTTCGCGCATACGGGTCTCGATGCGTTCCAGGTCGTCCGGAGTGAACGGCGTGGCTCGCTCGAAGTCGTAAAAGAATCCCTCGTCGGTCGCCGGCCCGATGCCGATCTTGACCTCCGGGAAGAGATCCTTGACCGCATGCGCCAGCAGGTGCGAGGTGGTGTGGCGGTAGATCCCCAGCGCCTCGGGGGAGTCGGGGGTCACGAATGCCACGGTGGCGGTCCGTTCCAGTGGCAGATAGATGTCCGTGGCCACCCCGTCGACCAGCGCGGCGATCGCCTTGCGGGCCATCTTCGGGTCGTATTCCCGGGCGATCTCTTCCAGACGGGTGCCGCGAGGGAACGCCCGCACGCTCCCGTCCGGTAGGGTGACCTGCACTTCGTCCATTTCAGGATCCATTCAGTTCAGGGACCATTCACCTGAGAGGCCCCGGCGAGCCACCAATTTTTGGATCGGTTCGGGGCAGGCGGGGACGGTACCGGGGTGGTAGGCGCGAGCGGATTTGAACCGCTGACTTCTACCGTGTCAAGGTAGCGCTCTCCCCCTGAGCTACGCGCCTGCACCTCAAGTTCCATGATGGCCGCCCGTGGCGGCGTACATCGAGTCGTTTTCGAAGCGGGTAGTATACGGAGCGCCGGGCCGCTATGTCAACCGGATAGAATGACTTCCGCTTGCCTGCAGGCCGCTGGAGGCGTATCATCCGCGCCAGCCACGGAGAGTGGAATGAAATGCTGATCGTCATGGATCGAACCGCCAGCCAGGAGCAGATCCGCGCCGTCACCGAGCGGATCGAGGCGCTCGGTCTGCGCCCTCACCCGATCCCGGGGGCCGAACGGATGGCGATCGGCGTGACCGGCAACCTCGGGCCGCTCGATCCAGGTGAATTTGAGGTTCTACCCGGAGTCCAACAGGCGCTTCGGGTCACCAAGCCGTACAAGCTCGTCAGCCGCGAAGTAAAGATGGAGGACAGCATCATCGAGGTCGGGGGGCGGCCGATCGGCGGCCGAGGAATCTGTCTGATCGCCGGGCCGTGCGCCGTCGAGTCGGAGACCCAGGCCCTGACCATCGCCTCTGCCGTGGCGCGCGCCGGGGCTCACTTCTTCCGGGCCGGAGCGTTCAAGCCACGCACCTCCCCGTACTCCTTCCAGGGTCTCGGCCTGAAGGGATTGAAGATCCTCTCCAAGGTGCGCCGAGAGACCGGCCTGCCGGTGATCACCGAGGCGGTCGACGGGGAGTCGATGGCGATGGTGGAGGACCACGCCGATGCGGTGCAGATCGGCGCGCGCAATATGCAGAATTTCTCCCTCCTCAAAAGAGCCGGAAAATCATCCCTGCCGGTCTTCCTGAAACGGGGGCTGTCGGCCACCCTGGAGGAACTCCTCATGGCGGCGGAGTACATCGTCTCGGAGGGGAACTACCGTGTTTTTCTGTGCGAGCGGGGGGTCCGGACATTCACCGATCACACCCGCAATACACTCGACCTGGCGATCGTCCCGTCGGTGAAGATGCTCAGCCATCTGCCGATACTGGTCGACCCGAGCCACGGCACCGGCCGGCGCGACAAGGTGATCCCTCTGGCGCGGGCCGCCGTCGCGGTCGGGGCGGACGGGGTCATGGTCGAGGTGCACCACGAGCCTCACCGGGCGCTCTCCGATGGTCCCCAGGCGATCCTGCCCGAGCAGTGCGCGGCGCTGGTTAAAGATCTGCGCGCGCTTGCCGGGGTGGTCGGCCGCAGCTGGGGCTGACCCACCTCCAATGACCGGATCGTGATCACGATACCGTTCCCGTAATCGCATTCGGGTGCCTGGCCCCCTGTTCCGCCGGCGCGGTTCTCCCTCCCCTCGCCAAAGCGCGGTGGGCGCTCCACTTGCAGCGCTCCGCCGGAGTGCTCATCAAATGCCGTGGTGGTACGGCGCTTGCTAACAGGATGCCGTGTGCCCGGTCGGCGCGACGGGAATGCTGCACTTGTGTGCGCCCGCGATCACCCCGCGCCGTGGGGTTCAGGGGGAG
>JAPUIN010000023.1 GCA_027297005.1 Acidobacteriota bacterium | reverse complement strand
GCCGGAGCATCCCGTCGGGGAGGGACTGCAGGCGTTGCGGGACGCTCTCAGGGACACGCATCCCAACGTGCGCGTGCGGGCGGTCGAGCGCCTCGCGGCTGCAGGCGACCCGCGTGTTCTGCCCGACATCATCGATGCGCTGCACGATCAATCGGCGGCCGTTCGCGAGGCCTCCGCTGCCGCCCTGGCGCGGCTCGGTAGCCGGTCGGCGGCGCCCCATCTGAGGCTCGCGCTGCGCAACCTCGATGAAGACGATTGGGTGCGACTGCGACTGGCCATCGCCCTGTCCGAGCTCGGGGGCGTCGATGGGCTCGATGTCCTGCTCGATCTGGCGCGCGCCGGAACGGCCAGCGTGATGAGGTTGGAGGCCCTGACGACCCTGATTCGCTTCGCGCGCTTCGAGGAGGCGGTGCCGGCCGATCCGGACGGCGAGGAGGCGGCGCGGTCTCTGGAGCGGATCGACTCGTGGTTGGGTGACAACAGGGATCGCCTGGAGTGGGATGCAGAGACCCGCAGCTACCATCCCTGATCGGCTCCTAGTCGGGCGGGTTGATCAGGTCGCCACGAACCGGTCGGGTCCCCTCGATGTGGCTGCGCAGTAGAGGGTAGATCGCCGTGTTGTCGACGGTGCCGTGAACCTGCTCCGCGCCGCGGCCCCATCCGTAGAGAAGCACATCCATCCCCGTATGCGCGGCCGACTTGAGACGCACGCCTGACGGGCGCCGATCCTCCGAGGCGTCAAACGACTCCAATGAACTTTCCCCCATCCCCGGGCCGGTCGCGAACGTCAGAACGGTGTAGGTTCGATCTTGCCACTTGGAGTAGTACGTTCCCCAGATACCATCTTTCTCGTCCGGATACCCGTTGATCACGAGACCGCCGGTCTCGTGATCGGCCGTCACCAGAACGAGGGTGCTCTCGGGGTCGAGTCGATCCAGCGCGACTCCGACCGAATCGTCCAGCGCCTTCACCTCGTGCATGGCCGTCCGGGCCCGGTTATCGTGCCCCGCGTGATCGATCCGCCCGGCCTCGACGACCAGCAGGAAAGGCTCCGCACTGCCGAGCAGGCGATCGATCGCCCAGGTTGTCATCTGCAGCAGGGTCGGCGCGCTTCTCGGTTCATCGGAGCCCCCGTCGTGCCCCGCATCCGGACCGGAATCCCATTCGTACGGGAGATGACTGTCGGCGAACAGCCCCAGAACCGGTTTCTCGAGGGTCGTGATCTGCATCAGCGATGCCGCATCCTCGACGACCACCCATCCCTGTTCCCGCGCCGTCGCCATCAGGTCCTCGTCGTCGTCGACCGCCCAGGTCTCCGAGTCGATCCGCTCCGGCGTGAACACCCGCAGGCCGCCCCCGATGATGAAATCGAGGGGGGAGTCGATCGCCTGGCGCGCGAGATCCCTTTCCTCTTCACGATCGTTGTGGGTTCCGAAAAACGCTGCCGGTGTCGCGTGGGTGACCCGCGTCGTCGTCACGATCCCGACGCGCATCCCGCGCCGCTTCGCCCACAAGGCGATCGATTCCAACCTGCGGCCGTCACGCTCACCAGAGATCGCCGATGCGTCCTGGCAGATCACCCCGTTCGCCGTCTTGTGGCCACAGGCCATGGCGCTGGCCGCCGCCGCCGAGTCGGTCACCGGACTGTCGGTGGCGTAGTTCCTCATCACTGCTGTGTAGGGGATCTCGTCCAGCCGCAGCCTCCCTCTCGTCCCCCGAAGGGTCAATCGCGCGGCGGTGACGTAGCCAGGGCCCATCCCGTCTCCGATGAAAAGCACGGCGCTTCCGGATTTCTGTCCGGCCTCTCCCCGCCCGATTTCTTTCCCGTCCCCGCAGGCGGGCATGAGGGCTGCCACGACCAGCATTGCTGCGGCCATCAGTGGGCGGGAAGACAGGTTTCGCGCAGGTGATTTCATGATCGTGAGGGTACCACGCCACAGGAAAAACGCTCGGATCGGTCACTATTTCGTACTCCCCCTTCGATTACCGGATTCTCCGTAAACCGGCACCTATATTGGCTTTCGCGGGCATTGATGGGGAGGAAATGCATTTGTTTTGTCATGCTTTGCGTGTCGCGATCGTACTGACGATCGTGCTCGCCTCGCACTGCCCGCTCTTCGCGGACACGGGGTCGTCGATCGCCGAGGATCCGGCGGGTTCGGACGCCGAGATCCGCGCCTTGCTCCATCCGAAGATCGATGTGGGCGGGCTCCAGGCGCGCGGCCCTGCTGTCCTTCCGGTGCTGGCCCGCCTCTACGAGCGATCGGATCCCTCTGGCCGCGCGGTGATCGCCTACGTGTTTTATCAGCTGGGGTGGCAATCGCCCGATGCCAAACGGGTGCTGATGCGCGATGTGCGGACCCGGGACAAGAACCTCCGGCTGTGGGTTCAGTGGGCGCTCGGGCGCGTGAGCGGTGATTCCGACGTGGTCGACGCGCTGATGCACAACATGCAGCACGATCTCAGCCCCCTGTTCAGAGACAAGGCTGCCTGTGCCCTGGCCAGCGATCAGATTCATCTGTCGGAGCGCGAGCGGGCGGACCTGCTGGGCCGGGTCATCGGCGCGCTCCGTGATCCGAAGATTCAGGTGCGCGTGATCGCGCTTCAGGTGCTGCGGATGCACACGGGGCAGAAGAAAGGGTTCAACCCCGGAGGCGCGCCGGCTGAGCGCGACGCCGTTATTCAGAAATGGGAAGCATGGTTGGAAGAATATCGATCTCAGCTGTAGCGTTCGCCGTTGTCCTGATGGCGTCGTCCGCGGGCAGCTCGTTCGCGCGCCCTGATGTACTGGTGAGCTACAGCTTCGACGACCAGGATGTCGCGACCGGGCCGGACACCTTCGCCGTTTTCGAGAAGGCGCGGGGCCGGGTCAA
>JAPUIN010000229.1 GCA_027297005.1 Acidobacteriota bacterium | reverse complement strand
CCGTCACCGAACCGGAGCGGGGGGGTGGCGGCGACGCCGTCCGTGGGCCCGCCTGCCGTGGCCGGAGGTGGGGAAAGCGGAGGGGGATAGCGTTCCGGGTCGAGAAGGCCACGCTCGGCGCACTCGAAGGCGAATGCGATCGTCCCTCCGGCCGAGATCGTGTCGAGCCCCAGCTCGTCGCACAGCGCCGCCGCCTCGAGGACGTCATCGGGATCCGAAATACCGCACATCGGTCCGAGGGCGAACAGCGATTCGTACTCGACCCGCACGGTCGCTTCCGCCGCGCCGGTCGCCGTCCCACCTCTGGCGTCCCCTCCCGCGCGGCGCACCCCGTAGACGTGTTCGCAACCGATCGTGCAGGCGGCGCACGACGAGCGGGTCTTCTGCCGCGCAACCCCGAGTTGCTCCGGTGAGAGCGCTGCCGCTCCCTCAAACGTGCTGTCACGGAAGTTGCGGGTCGGCAGGACGGCCAGCCGGTTGAAGACCAGCATGTTAGCTGCCGTTCCCAGCTCGCGATATTTTTCCGTGGCCGGGCCGAACGAGCGTGCCGACAGATCGCGCGCGGCCACGTACACCGACTGCGGGTCGGCAAGTGGCACGAACCGCCCGCCTCGCACAGCGATCGCCTTGAGACGCTTCGAACCCATCACGGCGCCGATCCCGCCGCGACCGGCATGGCGCCCGTCGTTCGAGAGGGTGGCGTAGCGAACCAGTCTCTCCCCCGCCGGACCGATGGCGGCGGTGTGAAAGACCCCATCCCCCCCGACCTCCGTTCCGAGCCTCTCCTTCAACCGCCGCTCGGCGACCGACGCCGGCAGCCCCCACAGATCGGCGGCCGCCTCGAGGCGGATCAACGGAAGGTCTTCACCTTCCGTCCCCCGGCCCCCGTCGATGACGAGCACCGTTGGTTCGTCACGGGCTCCGACAATCACGAGGGCATCCATGCCGGCCCGCTTCGCCGCGATGGCGAAGTGGGAGGAGGAGAGCGCATCGTTGATCCGTTCCGTCAGAGGTGACTTGGCGACCACCGCGAATTTCGCCGAGGTCGTCAACGGGGTGCCGACGAGGGGACTGAGAGCGAAGATGAGCGGGGCCTCGGGCGCGAACGGATCAACACCCGGCGGCGCTTCGCGCAGAAGGAGCCACGCGCCCAGCCCGACCCCACCGAGATAGTCGCGCAGCACCCGCTCCGGCAGCTCGATCGCCCGGGACTCGCCGGTGCTCAGATCGACGCGCAGATATCGTCCGTGCAGCCCACCCGACGCCATCTCAGCCCCCCGCCTCGGCGGAAAGCAGAAGCAGCCGGTCGCCGTCGGCGAGTCGCCGGGCCGGATCGGAGACGAAACGCCGGCCGTTCAGCGACAGGCGATAGTGCTCGCTCAGGCGGCCCCCGTCGATCACCGCGCCGGCGAGCGCCGGACAGGCCCGCTCGAGCGCGGCGAGCGCGGCGCCGATCGTCTCACCTTCGACCGGGATCCGCTCGATCCCGGCTTTCGATCGGGCGACTCCGTAAAGCTCGACGACGATCGTCACGGGTGACCCCCTCCATGAGCCGGCACGGCGGCGCGCGCCGTCAACTCGTCGTACTCGGCCGGGGTGTTGAAATTGCGCAGGCTGTCGAGATCGGGATCGGCGCGGCGCAGGTCGTCGGGGCTGACCTCGCGCGTCCGAACCCGGTCGAACAGGAAGAACGGACGCCGGCGCTCCGCCGCGAGCAGCGCGTCGATCTCCGCGAGAACGCTCACCCGGTAGACGGCCGCCAGAGGGTGGTGCCTGCCGTCGACGACCGGCACGACGATGTCATGCTCCTCAAGGAGCGCCGTCATTCGCGCCACGAACTCCGGGCGCAGGAGCGGCGTGTCGCAGGAGGAGATGTAGACGGCCATGGCCCGACCCGAGAGGGCGCGGATCCCGGCCGACATTCCGCGCAGTGGCCCCTCCCCCTCGACGTCGTCGTCGACACGCACGATACCGGAAGCGAGAGGAGGTAGCTCCTGATCCGGTGCCCCGACGACGACGAGTGGTGATCCCCCGTCGGCCGAATCGGCCGCCCCGTCGAGCGGCGAACGACGATCCGTGAGACCTCCCTGCACCGCCTCGACCACCGCGTGCAGCATCGTCCGTCCGCCGAACGGTAGCCAGGCCTTCGGCCGGCCCATCCGTGTGCTACGACCGCCGGCCAGGATGACTCCGCCAAAATCCTTGGCGGACGGGGATTTTCCGGGAAGCGCGCTCATCGACGTCCTTTACGGTAAAAGACCATTATAGCCCCCACCGGGAGGAACCGGACATTCTTAAAGAGGGCGCGTCAGGGGATAGGATTGCGCGCGGGGAAGACGTGCACCGCGCTCGCCTTGAAGCTGGCCGTCACCCGCTCCCCGGCGCGCAGCGCGAGGTCCTCCACCGATTGGCGAGTCACCAGCGCAACGAGCGGGAACGGACATTCGAGCTCGACGCGGCATCCCCTCCCGTGCGGGGTGATCGAGCGGATGAATGCGGGAAAGACGTTGCGCGCCGTGCTCCGCGCCGGGGGCCCCGAGCGTTCGATCGTCACCTCCTCGGGATGGATGCAGAGCGTCAGGCGGGCCCCCGGCTCCCCCTCGGCGGCCGCCTCGATCGTCACGTCCTGAGCGACCTGGACCCGGCAGACGCCCCCCTCAGACGCGATGACCGGCCCCGTGAGAATCGACTCGAGCCCGACGATCGACGCGACCACTTCGTTGGCGGGGCGGCGGAAGACCTCCTGCGTCGGCCCCTGTTGCAGCAACCGGCCTGCATGCAGCACCGCCACCTGCTGCGCGAGGTCGAGCGCCTCCGCACGATCGTGCGTCACCAGAATGACCGCCGTACCGGGCCCGAGCGCCTTCTGAAAGTCGCGCAGGAGCGCATCGCGCGTCGGCGGATCGAGAGCGGAGAACGGCTCGTCGAGCAGCAACAGGTCGGGGTCGGTCACCAGCGCTCTCGCCAGGCTGGCGCGTCGCGCCTCTCCCCCCGAAACCTCCCGCGCCGGGCGTCCCGCGAGATGGGGGATCCCGAACCGTTCAAGCCAGGCGCCCGCGCGCGCGCGTGCCTCGGAAGGAGCGATCCCACGCAATCGCAGCGGAAGCGCCACGTTATCCAGCACGCTCCGGCGGAGCAGAAAGGGATCCTGCAATGCCAGGCCGAGCCGACGGCGCAGACGATGCCGTGACTTCCCTCCACGCGCGACCTCCCCCAGAACCCGCACCTCGCCGGCGTCCGGCTTCACGAGCAGCGCGAGCGTCTCCAGAAGGGTTGATTTACCGGCGCCGTTGAGCCCCAGAACGGCAAGCGTCTCCCCCACCGCCACCGACAGGTGCTTGATTCGAAGATCGAACGCCCCACCCCGGCTGACCGTCAGATCCCGCACCTCAAGAGCCGGTCCGCATGGGGGCCCTGCGGCTGACGTGCTCGAGCCCGCAACCGCGTTCGTCCCTCCCGCCGCCGGATCCGGTCGGCGGAACTTTACGATGTTCGCGTCAGGCATCTTGAAACCTCAGGCGTCCCCTCGTTGCTGCAGGGTCGTCAATATCAGGTTGATCGCGAAGGCGAGCACGAGGAGAACCAGGCTCAGGGCGATGGCGCCGGCGAAGTTTCCCTTGCTCGCCTCGAGAACCGTGGCGGTCGTCAGGACGCGGGTGTAGCCGCGCAGGTTTCCGCCGACCATCAACGAGGCGCCGACCTCGCTGACGACGGCTCCGAAGCCGGCCATCAGGGCGGCAAGCAACGGCAGT
>JAPUIN010000228.1 GCA_027297005.1 Acidobacteriota bacterium | reverse complement strand
CGGTTGCTGCGGCCCTGCTGGCGTTTCCCCTGGCCTATTACATGGCGCGCTATGCTTCGCCGCGCATCAAGGCGGCGCTCACCCTCGGTGTCCTGCTGCCGCTCTGGTCGAGCTATCTCGTCCGGGTCTACTCCTGGAAGCTGATCCTGGCCCGAGAAGGGATTATCAGCTGGGTCCTGGAGAAGACCCACCTGACCTGGCTCCTCGACGGGTTGCTGTCCCTCCCCGTCATCGGCGGCCCGTCACTGTCGGTCTCGGCGATCGGCACGTTCCTGGTCTTCCTCTACGTCTGGCTGCCGTACATGATCCTGCCGATCGAGGCGGCCCTCGAGCGCGTCCCGACCTCGCTGCTCGAAGCCTCGAGCGATCTCGGCGCCCGGCCGCTTCATACCTTCCGTCGCGTGACCCTGCCGCTCGCGTTTCCCGGCGCGGTCGCGGGTTCGATCTTCACGTTCTCGCTGACGCTCGGTGATTTCATCGTGCCGGGCACGCTCGGCAACTCGAGTCTGTTCATCGGGCAGGCGGTCCTGGCGCACCAGGGAACGGCGGGGAACATCCCGCTCGCCGCCGCGTTCACCGTCGTCCCGATTGTCATCATGGGGATCTACCTGACCGTGGCGAAACGACTGGGGGCGTTCGATGCGCTCTGACGTCGCGGCGGGCGCACGCGCGCCGCTCGGCCTGAAGGCGGCGGTCGTGGGCGTGGTGCTGTTCCTGCACCTGCCGTTTGCGGTGATCCTTCTCTATGCGTTCACGACGGAGGATTCATCGTTCCGTTTTCCCCCGCCGGGACTGACGCTGGACTGGCTGCAGGTCGCCTGGAACCGGGCCGACATCTGGAGAGCGCTCGGGCTTTCGCTCAGGGTCGCGAGCCTGGCGACGGGGGTGGCGCTGGTGCTCGGCACGCTCGCCGCGCTGGCCGTCCACAGGACTCGGTTCTTCGGACGCGAATCGGTCTCATTCCTCCTGCTGCTGCCGATCGCTCTGCCCGGGATTGTGACCGGCATCGCGCTGCGGTCCGCCATGAGCCTGACGGGTGTAACGTTCAGCCTCTGGACGATCGTGATCGGGCATGCGACGTTCTGCGTCGTGGTCGTTTACAACAACGTGCTGGCCAGGCTGCGACGCACCGCCGCGTCGCAGGTCGAGGCCTCGATGGATCTCGGCGCCACCGGTCTGCAGACGTTCCGCCGCGTCCTCCTGCCGAACCTCGCCACGGCGCTCGTGGCGGGAGGGATGCTGGCCTTTGCGCTATCGTTCGACGAGGTGATCGTGACGACTTTCACCGCGGGGCAGGAGCAGACGCTGCCGATCTGGATGTTTAATCAGCTGACCAAGCCGCGGCAGCGGCCGGTCACCAACGTCGTCGCCGTCTTCGTCGTCCTGGCGACGTCGATCCCGATCCTGCTGGCGCAATATCTGACGCGGGAGGGTGCCGGGGTGAAGGGCGCACGAAAAGCGGGTGCCTCTCGAGCCGTGCGCCGGCCGGCCCCCCCGTCCTGGCGATCCTGATCAGGGGGGACTCCAGCGCCGACGTCGAGAAGCCGTACGGCGCAGGCCGGCCCGGTCATTCACGCAGGGACCGTCTTCACCGCCCCTGATTCAGTCCCTCCCTTTTTCCGGGCGCGTGCCCCCCGGCAGGTCGGCACGATCGATCTTCAGGATGGTCTGTAGCAGCACGTTAGCTCCGTTCGCCATTTCCTCGGGCCGGGTGAACTCCTTCGGGGAATGGCTGATCCCCCCGACGCTGGGCACAAAGATCATTCCTGTCGGCGCGATGCGCGCCACGTCCTGGGCGTCGTGCCCGGCGCCGCTCGGCATCAGTTTGTAGGTCAGGTCGAGCTCGGCCGCCGCCTCCGCGATCAGCCGGCGCATTTCTTCGTCGGTCGGGGCCGGCTCGGCGGTCGCGTCGATCGGAGCGAAACGGATCGTGGTGCCGGTCCGCTCGGCGATCCCGGCCGCCTCCTCACGTATTCGGGAGAAGAGCCCCTGGATTTTCTCCGCCGAGAGATCGCGCAGCTCGAGACTCATCACGACCTTCCCCGGGATGACGTTCGGCGCCCCCGGTTCGGCGCGGATCCGCCCGACGGTGCCGACCTGCCGCCCCGGGAGCGCGGTGACAATTCGGTTGACCGCCAGCGTCAGGTGCGCGGCGGCCAGCATGGCGTCCTGGCGCTGATCCATCGGCGTCGTCCCGGCATGATTGGCGAAACCTTCGATGATGACGTCCCACCAGTTGATCCCGACGATCCCCTCGACGATGCCGATCTGGATCCCCTCACGATCGAGGACGCCGCCCTGCTCGATGTGCAGCTCGAGAAAGGCGCGCAGATCGCCCGGCGCGCGCTTCACTTCGAACAACCGATCCGGATCGCCGCCGATTGCCTCGATGCCCGCGCGGATCGTCTTCCCGCTGTGACTGACGATGTCGAGAGCTTCGGGGCCGAGGTCCCCGATCAGCGCGCGGCTGCCGACCAGGCCCCCCTCCTCGTCGGTGAACACGATCACCTCGAGCGGATGGCGCGTCGTCACACCGCGCTCGTTCAGAACCTGCGCGCACTCGATGGCGCCGATGACGCCGACGTCCCCGTCGTAATTCCCCCCGTGCGGCACCGAGTCGATGTGCGAACCGAACAGGATCGGTGGCAGCCCGGGGACAGTCCCTTCACGGCGGCCGATAATGTTACCGGCCGCATCGATGCGCACCGACAGGCCCGCAAGGCGCATCAGCTCCATCACGTAGTCGCGCCCGGCGATGTCGGCGTCGCTGAACGCCACGCGGCTGACGCCGCCATCCGGATTGCGGCCGAACCGGGAGAGTTCGAGGATACGCGCCTCGATCCGCTCACGGCTGACATGCAGCTCCGCGGGTGACGGAGCGGCTGCCGGCATCGAAGGGATGGCGATGAGCGCCAGTGTGCAGGCCGCCCAAGCGATGCGGGCCGTCATGATTTGCGTGGTCATCGAAGGGGGTCCTCACCCGGAAGTATATCGTCGATCCTGGTTTCGTAATCCCGGCACGCCGGCGGCGGTCGCAGTCTGGGGGGGGCGTCTCCCGCCGCGGTGGCCGCATGGCCTCCTGCACGAAGACCCGTATCATCTTTATGTATGTACTTCCGATTCCGTGGATCCTCTTGTGGGGCGCGGTGTTGGCGCGCCTGCGTGTCTTGACCCGCAGCCGGACGGACCCTACGTTTCAGTTGGTGGATTGAATGTATTTCGCGCGATCACCCGTGCGTTGAGGGTGTGGTCCAGGGGTCGAAGAAGGGGGCATCATGACGCAAGCAACACTGAGACCGATCGGAGCGTTGTTGGGGGAGAGCTTCGGAAGGCTCAAGGGGCGTGTCGTCACGCTGACTATGTTGTTCATATTCGGGATTATCGTGACGCTGCTCAGCGTGGCCCTCGTCTATGCCCTCGGGATCGTGTTCCTCGGATTCATCCAGGGATGGGACGTCCTGGGGAAAATGATCCAGAACCCGCACAGGATCCAGTACGCCTTCGAGGAATCGCGCGGCGCCCTGACCGTCTTCAATCTTCTCGCGGCCTTCGTCGCGCTGCGGGTCTACTGCTGGGTGATGCTCGCCACGGTTCATGCCTCCATGGATCAATCGCTCGGCTTCGGCGGCGCCCTCAGGAAAGGGAAGGGGGGCGGCTACGCATTCCTCGTCCTGGTCATTCTGCAGCAGATCCTCCTGCAACTCGGGATGGTGCTGTTCATCCTGCCCGGTCTCGTGCTGGCCGTGCTGCTGGGGTTCGCGCTCTATGTCTTCGCGCGCGAGAACGCCGGCGTGTTCGAGTCGCTGGGCACCAGCGTCCGCATCGTCAAGGGGCACTTCTTCGGCGTCCTCGGGCGCATGATCCTGCTGGGGCTCATCGGCGCACTGATTATGATCGTCCCGGTGCTCGGAGTGTTCGCCGGCATGGCCTGGATGATGGTGGCCTGGGCCGTCATCTACGAGGATCTCCGCGTCTCCCTCGTGAAACAGCGGGTGCCGCAGCAGCCCCGGGTCATGAGGCCGGCGCCGGCGGGCTCCGCACCCGCCCTCTGCGGGTGGGGCCGGGGCGCGCCGGATCGACGGGGGGGATCGACTGCACATCGTCGATTTTTCGCTGCTCTCCTCGCCGCCGCCCCTCATGAGAACCGGGCTGGAGGTTCGTACCCTGACTGATCGGTCGTATCTCCCACTATCCGGTTTCTCCGATCCCCCTGCGTGTCGATCTGAGCGGTGCACATGCTGCTGCCAGTCGATATTGGGTTCTTGGTGGCGTGTCAATATCCCGCGATCCTGCTGAAAACAGTATTGATCCCGAACTGGGACTGCCCCGACCACGCCGATCCTGACCTGCGGTTAAATATCCGACCACAAAAGGCCGACATGCATTGCATTCTTCTCGCCGGCGGGATAGAGTGCCTGCGCATCTGGCGCCATCCAGGTTCAATCAGCACTCGAGTGTGGGATTCGGTATAGGCGAGCGATGGCTAAAATCGGAAATTTGATCTGCCTCACTCCGCGTGATTCCTACGTCGTCGACGCGCCGGTCGCTAAGCGCGGTCTGCTCAAGCGACTGGAGATACGGACCGGCCCGTTCGTCCGCAGTCCCGGAATCGGCTTTCCCTACCTTATTGGTTTCTTGCGCAAGAACGGCGTGCTGACCGACTCGACCAACGTCGCGGTCCAGCACGACAAGATCGAAGGACCGACATCTTTCGAAGAGATCCTCGAACAGAAGATCGATCAGACGCGCGGCGATCAGGACGTTCTGTTCCTCACCGCCTATACGAACTCGGTACGGGAGGCCTACAGGCGCGCGCGCGAGGCGCGGTCCGTTTACAAGGCAGCCGGCAGGAAGCTGACCGTCGTCATCGGCGGCGCGCACGCCTCGGCGGTACCGGCCGAGGGCACACAGCGCGGCCATGTCGACGCCGTGGTCTCCGGGGAGGGGGAGTGGGCCGCCTCGGCGCTGCTCAGGGACCTTCAGGAGGGGCGCGAGCTCAAGCCGGTCTATCAGGCGGCATTCGATCGCATCCGCGATCGCGGGACGCTGACTCTCGACATGAGCATCTGGCGCGGGCTGAAGAACGTGCCGCAGCAGATCGTCGCCTCCAGCCACTACGCGCGCGGATGCAAGCTCGACTGCCACTTCTGCGCCGTCTTCCTCACGAACGGCCCGACGGTCCGCAACCGCGATGTCGAAGACATCAGGGATGAGATCGCCGGTCAGGGGCCGATGGTCACGCGCGAGACGATCGATAGCATCGAGCCCGGCTTCTACAACGACATCCTCAAGGTCCTGGTGAAGACGCCGCTGATCGGGACGCACTTCGGCGATCGCCTCATCGAAATGATCGGTCCGGGATTCAGCCGGCAGGTCTTCTTCTGGGACGACAATCTTTACAATGCCGCCGGATCCTTCAAGGCCCTCTGCGAGGCGATCCGCCCGCTCGGTCGTCCTTGGGCCGCCGAGCTGACGATGGACCTTGCCGAGAAGCCCGAGCTGTTGAAGCTGGCCTATGAGAGCGGCTGCCGCGACCTTTTCCTGGGCATCGAATCGGTCAGCCAGGGGGCGATCGATAGCCTCGACAAATGGTCGAACAACACGAAATCGATGCGGGAGCAAGTGCGCCGCGTGCACGACGCCGGAATCAACATCATGGGGGCGTTCGTGTTCGGGCTGGATGGAGATGACGTCTCCTCCTTCGACCAGACGCTCGAGTTCGTCTATCAGACCGGCATTGATTTCATCGTGGCCAACATCATTCAGCCGTATCCGGGGACCGGCACCTTCATCGACGCGTTGAAGGGGAACGATCTGCTTCCGTGCACCGAATGCCCGCCCGACTCGGACATGGCGATGGATTACAACTGGCCGCTCTTCGACGGCGCGCACGTCCTGATCCGCCCGAAGGGGATGACGATCAGGCAGCTGCAGGAGGGATACGGCTACTTCCTGCGCGAAGCCTATTCGCTGACCGGCATCATGCGCCGCTTCCGGGGCGGGGCGCTCAATCTCCCCTCGGCGATCTCCCATTTCACGCGCAACTATCTCATCAGCCGCTACGGGATGAACAAAGTCGCGCATGCACTCCGTGGAGAGGAGGTCGACATACCGGAGCTCGGGAGCGCCGTGCCCGATCAGGCGGCCAGTGCCGAGCCGGTGCGCGTGGAGGAAACCGTTCCGGTTGGCACGCAGGAACCGATCGCTGCACCTGCCGCGAACGTCGCGCCGCCGCCCGGGATCGACACGTTCTCGACCGGTCAACATGCCCGGCCATCCCCGGAGCCGGTCGTCTCCAAGGCGATATCCGCCGCGGACGGCTCCTAGAACCCGCAGACCACCACAGCCAAAATCCTCGACCGCCGCGATGGGGAGGTTCACGCCGTCCCGGGGGGCACCGTGATCCGGTATAGTCACCGGCATGGTGAGCGACGACCGCGCCGGGGCGAAGCTTCCCTGGTACCGACGACTTCACATTCAGATCTTCATCGCGATGGGGGTGGGCGTTCTCGTCGGCGTCACTCTCGGCGAGAGCGCGCTCCCCTGGGTCGGATGGATGGGCACACTGTTCATGCGCCTGCTGCGCATGGTGGTGGTGCCGCTCATCTTCACGAGCGTCATCACCGGCGTGGCGTCGGTCGGGAGCGGGCGCAACCTGGGGCGGCTGGGAGCCAAGACGCTCGCGTA
>JAPUIN010000227.1 GCA_027297005.1 Acidobacteriota bacterium | reverse complement strand
CCGCCACCTTGGTGCGCTCCATCAACCCGGCCAACACCGGATCGTCGGGCCAGTCGCGGGTCAACTGGTACGCGTGCCGCTCGTTCGCCGCGATTCGACCCTCCCCGTCGAAACGTAGTCGCAGCTCCCCGAGATTCTGCCCCTGGTGGCCGATATACATGAGGCGGGTGCGCCCAAACTTGGTGTCCTCCGGAAAGTCGTCAGTGCGCGTTCGCACCCGGCCGTGCCCCCCGAGGATCAGATCGATCCCCTCGATCCTCTTCGGCAGGGCACGCGATTCCTTGAGGGTGAGATTCACCAGCGCGATCACGGCGTCGGATTTCCTCCGCAACGCCGGCAGGTGTTTCGCCGCCGCGGCAAACGGGTCGATGGTGACGACCCGGCGCCCATCGGGCCCCTCCAGCATGAAAGCCGGATCGTTGCTCGTCAGACCGATGAATCCGAGACGCACCGACCGCTTCTTCGCTCCCTCCCGCAGATCGACCTTACGGATTACGGTCGGCGCAACGATTGGATCACCGCTGTCCTGCCAGACCAGATTGGCGGAGATGAACTCGAAGTCGGCATCCGCACGCCACGCCTCGAACGTCTCGAACCCGTGACCCAGATCCACCGGACTGACGTTCGACACCAGGTAGTCGAGGGAGTTCATTCCCTCGACGAGGGCATCCGTCTGCATCTTTCCCGGCACGTCCGGATCGCCGGCGAACGATCCCGCGTCGACGAAAACGATGGGGGTGGTGGGGTAAGTGCCGCGAAAGACCTGGCGATATCCGGCCCGCCGGGCCAGACCCCCTTTGGGATTACGGGGTCAGCCGCAGGGCTCGACCCAGCCGACCACCTGGGAGGTGAAGACCAGGCTCAGGTCGGGGGCGGGGCCGGCCGGCAGCAGCGGAGGCCGGGCCGGCTGCGGCACAGCATTCCCGCCGAGCGTGGCGATCAGGAGGGCTACGAATATGTGCTGGCGTTTCAAAGAGGCTCCCTCCGGGCCGAATCCTGGCCGTGCCTTGTCGAGTGCGAGGGAAATTATAGAATCGCTTCCGTCCACGGTCAAACTGCGTCCTTCCAGGAACGCCGCAGTCATCCTTAGATTTGTTTCTTGCGCGGCCGGGATCGATCGATTACATTTGGCGCCGCCCGGCAGCAGCCGGGCCACCACGTTGCAACTGAAGGAGTTCCCCCGGTGGCGCGCACTTCGCTACAATTCTGGCACCTCCTCGTCATCGTGCTGCTCGCCGCGATGCTGGGGACGGCGGTGGGGGACCTGATCGGCAAGGCTCTCCCCGACGGATCGATCGGCCGGTTCCTCTCCGCGGGCACCTACCTCGGGATGACCGCCCCCCTCGACATCGACCTGCGCGTCATCCAGATGACCTTCGGGCTGGGTATCCGGGTGAGCCTGCTCGGTGGGATCGGCGGTCTGGTCGCTCTCGTCGTCTTCTTTCGACGCGTCTGAGGGATCCGACGCCATGACCGGCAGACGTCTCGTGCTCGCCTCGGCTTCCCCGCGCCGCGCCGACCTCCTCCGCCAGGCCGGCCTGTCGTTCGAGATCCATCCCTCGGGCATCGACGAAACGGCCCGCCCCGGTGAACCGGCCGGCGATCTGGCCGAACGGCTGGCGCGTGAGAAGGCCGCGGCCGCGGCGGCCCACCCTTCACCCGCGCTCGTCATAGCGGCCGACACCCTCGTCGTGCTGGGTGACGATATTCTCTCTAAACCGCGTGATCCCGATGAGGCCCGCGCCATGTTGGCGCGTCTGGCCGGCAGGATCCACGAGGTGATTACCGGACTGGCCCTCAGGACGCTGCCGGAAGAGGAGTACCACACGGAGCGGGTCGTCTCGCGGGTCGAGTTCGCGCCGCTGACGACGGCACAGATCGACTGGTATGTGTCGACGGGAGAGGGGGCGGACAAAGCGGGCGCCTATGCGCTACAGGGAATCGGGGCGCTCATCATCCGATCCGTCGCAGGGAGTTACACCAACGTGATCGGCCTCCCGCTCGAGCGTCTCTACCCTCACTTGAGGCGTCTGCATTTCCTTCCCTGAAGGGCAACCGGCCCTCAAACGCCTGCCACGCTTGCCGTTCAGAGGATCGCGACCTAAATTGAACGGGGTCAACTCACAGCGGAGGGGTGCGCATCGTGGCGGAGTCGGCGGTCCTCGAACCGTATGAAAAACTGATCACGGTCACGATCAACGGGCGCCCCTACGAGATCCCCGAGAACAACACCCTGCTGCGCGTCCTGCAGTATATGAATCTCGAACTCGCCTACAGCAAGTACTGCTGGAACGGCGACTGCCGCAACTGCGCCTTCCGTTACATCTCCCGCAAGACCGGCAACGAGGTCGAGGCACTCGGATGCCAGATGCGGTTGTTTCCGAACATGGTCATCAGGATATTGCCCGACGGCGTGTGCCTGAACTGACGGGCGCCGGGCGGTGCGGCTCATCGTGAGGCGGCTGCCAGCGTAACACGGGGTGGCGTGCCGCCTCGACCTCGTCCAGACGGCGTACTGGCGTCGTATGCGGAGATGTCCGGACAAGCTCGGGATCGCTACGGGCCTCCTCGTCGATTCGGAGCATCGCGTCGATGAAGGCGTCGAGCTCCTCGCGGCTCTCGCTCTCCGTCGGCTCGATCATCAGGGCCCCCTTCACGATCAGAGGGAAATAAATCGTCGGCGGGTGGAACCCATAATCCATGAGACGCTTGGCGATGTCCAGGGTGTGCACGCCGAGGGCCTCCTGGTGTCGATCCGACACGACCACCTCGTGCAGCGAGGGGGAATCATAGGGGAGATGGTACGTCGGCACGAGCTTCTCGCGCAGGTAGTTGGCGTTCAATACGGCCGTCTCGGAAACGCGGCGCAGACCTTCCGATCCGAGCGCGAGGATGTACGCATACGCGCGCACGTGCATGCCGAAATTTCCGAAAAACGAGCGCATGCGACCGATACTCTGCGGCCGATCGTATTCGAGATGAACGCTGTCATCCCGATCCGCGATCGTCGGCCGAGGCAGGTACGGTTCGAGGATCGATTTCACTCCGACCGGACCGGCCCCCGGACCGCCGCCGCCATGCGGTGTGGAGAAAGTCTTGTGCAGATTGAGATGGTGGACGTCGACTCCCATATCCCCCGGTCGGGCTCGCCCGATGAAGGCATTCAGGTTCGCACCATCCATGTAGAGCAACCCGCCGCCCGCGTGCATCACGTGGGCGATCTCCTCGATCTCTGACTCGAACACTCCAAGCGTGTTCGGATTGGTCAGCATCAGGACCGCCACGTCCTCGTTCATCCTCCGGCGCAACTCCGTCAGATCGATGCAGCCCCGAGCGTTCGAGGGGATCTGCTCGACGCGATACCCTGACAGGACGGCGCTCGCAGGATTGGTGCCGTGCGCCGAATCGGGGATCAGGACGATCTTGCGGGGGTTCCCCCGATCCCGGTGATAGGCACGGACCATCATGATACCGGCCAACTCCCCCTGTGCGCCCGCGGCCGGCTGGAGCGTAAAGCGATCCATGCCGCAAATGGCACATAGGGCACGCTCGAGGTCGCGCATCAGCCGCAGGCACCCCTGGATGAACCGCTCCGGCATCTGCGGATGAGCATCCGCGAACCCCGCCAGGCGCGCGACCACCTCGTTGATCTTCGGGTTGTATTTCATCGTACAGGAGCCGAGCGGATAGAGGCCGAGATCGATGGCGAAGTTCAGCCGCGACAGTCGAGTGTAATGCCGCACCACCTCGGTCTCGCTCAGCTCGGGGAAGCCTTCGATCCGTTCGCGCAGGTCGCGCGGATCGATCGATCCGTCGGGTGGTTCCGGCACGTCGAGCGGCGGCAGGGCATGCCCGCGCCGTCCCGGACGTGACACCTCGAACAGCAGCTTCTCCGGGTCACGCAGGCTTCGCTGCGGCATCTCAGCAGAGCCCTCCCAGCGCATCGGCGAGGCGATCGACAGCGGCGCGCGGGTTGATCTCGGTGGCGCAGACCAGCAGGTCGCGATCGCGCCCGTCGAAGTACCTCGACAGCGGGATACCCGGCATGATGCCGATCTCGCCCAGCCGCTCGACCGCCTCCCGCGCATCAATCGGCAGACGTACGACAAACTCATTGAACACCGGGGCATTGTGCACGATGCGGCAACCTGTCACCCGGCCGATCCTTTCGCGCGCGTAGACCGCCTTGGCGTGATTATGGCGCGCCAGA
>JAPUIN010000226.1 GCA_027297005.1 Acidobacteriota bacterium | reverse complement strand
GCGGACATCTCCACCACCCAGATTTACACCCACATCAACCGGGAACGGCTCAAGAAGATTTACAAGAATTATCACCCCCGCGCCTGAGATCACCGCCGCTCCCACCGCTCGCTTGACAGCCCTCGGACCCTATGCTTGACTAGCGCACATGGGCGTCGAGCAGGACGATGTCGAAAAGCCGCTGCGGGAAATCGAGAAAAAAATCGACGAACTCACCGGCGTCCCTGGGGTGGAGGACCGCGCCGACGAGATCGCCGGGCTGCAGACTCGGCTGGCGACCATGCGCGAGGAGATCTATGCCAACCTGACCCCATGGCAGCAGACGCTCGTCGCCCGCCACCCGAAACGCCCCTACACTCTCGACTACATCAACCTGCTGTTCTCCGACTTTCGGGAGATTCACGGCGACCGCAAGTATTCCGATGACCCGGCCATCGTGACCGGCTTCGCGTTTTTCCGCGGCGCGCCGGTGGCCATCATCGGGCACCAGAAGGGACGGGACACCCGTGAGAAGGTGCGCCGGAATTTCGGTATGCCGCGCCCCGAGGGCTACCGCAAAGCGCTGCGGTTGATGCAGATGGCTGAGAAGTTTCAGCGCCCTCTGTTGACCTTTATCGACACGCCCGGGGCCTACCCCGGAAAGGGAGCTGAGGAGCGCGGCCAGGCCGAGGCGATCGCCATCAGTCTGCGCACCATGGCCCGCCTGGCGATCCCGGTCGTGGTCACCGTGACCGGCGAAGGAGGAAGCGGGGGGGCGCTGGCAATCGCCATCGGCGATCGCATCCTGATGCTGGAACACGCGGTCTACTCGGTCATCAGCCCCGAAGGGTGCGCCGCGATCCTCTGGTCGGACCAGGGGAAAGCGCGCGATGCGGCCCGCGCCATGAAGGTCACCGCCGCCGACTTGAAGGAGTGGTCGATCATCGACGAGATCGTCCCGGAGCCCCCCGGCGGGGCCCAGGCCGATCCCCCCCCGGCAGGCCGAGATCCTCGAGGGATACCTGGCGGATCAGCTCGCTGCGCTCGAGAAACTTTCTCCTGCGGCGCTGGTGGAGGCGCGCTACCAGAAGTTCCGACGGATGGGCCGCTTCGGGCAGGCGAAGTTTTTCTGACCGCCTGCTTCGCGGCGCTCCACAACTCCTCCATGCGCGCACGGACTTTGGTCGACGGCTGTAGTCCTTCCCGGCGCAGGCTCGATTCGACGTAGAGAAACCGCGCCATGAACTTGCGGTTAGCGTCCTGCAGCGCCTCTTCCGGATCGATATTCTCCATCCGCCCGAGATTCGCCAGGGTAAACAGGAGATCGCCCAGTTCCTCGCTGATCGCCGTCCGGTCATCGGCGGCCAGCGCCTGCTTCAGTTCGTTCCATTCCTCGTCGACCTTGGCCAGCAGGCCCTCGCGATCGGGCCAGTCGAATCCGACCCGTCCCGCCTTTGATGACAGGCGGAGCGCCTTGAGCAGCGCCGGAAGCGTCCCCGGGACGCTCGAGAACATCGACGCGCCCGCGCGGTCGCGACGCTCCTTCGCCTTGATCTGCTCCCACTGAACCAGCACCTCGTCGGCGGTTCCGAGGCGATCCGTGCCGAAGACGTGCGGGTGGCGGCGTTCGAGCTTTTCGGCAATGCCGGAGATCACCGACTCGAGGTCGAAATCTCCCTGCTCCTCCGCGACCTGCGCCTGGAAGACGATCTGCAGGAGAAGGTCGCCAAGTTCTTCGCGCAGACCGGCGGGGGAGCCATCAGCGCCCGCCTCGATGACCTCGTAGGTCTCCTCCAGCAGGTAGGTGCGCAGCGTCTCGAGTGTCTGTTCCCGATCCCAGGGGCAGCCATCCGGGCCGCGCAGACGCCTCATGATGCCGCGCAGACGATCCATTTCCGACATTCGACGACCTCCGGAACGGCACCGGCCGCAACGTGGGGAATCATACCTGCACCGGCCGCGAACACACAACGCACAAGCCCCGGGAGGCCCGGTTCGCATCTTGTGTTCACTGTGGCGAGGTGCTACCATCCGCGCGGATTTACGCCGGTATTGCCCGGTTCGGCGAGACGCGTCGATCCACCACGACCGATGACTCAAGAGAAATCAGAGCCTCCCAGTCAGCAGGACATCCGCGTCATCGACCGGCGTGCGTTCACGCAGGAGGGAGATTTGCGCACTCCGGAAATCAATCCTCCCGTGGCCGCTCCGTCGTCGGCCGACGCACCGACCGCGACACCGTCCGGGCCGCCCGAAGCGCCGGAGCCCCTGGAGCCGGCGGCCGAACCTCAAGGCGAGGGTGGGGCGGTCGAGAACGACCCGGTCGCATCGCCTCTGTTCCAGGGCCTGATTCTCACCCTGGCCCGCCAGGCGGCGGCCCAGATGGGCGCGGCGGAGAATCCGCTGACCGGCCAGGTCGAAGTCGACATCGACGGCGCCCATCAGAGCATCGATCTGCTCAACGCCATTCAAATGAAGACGCACGGCAACTTGACGATCGAAGAACGGGACATGCTCGAAGGCCTCA
>JAPUIN010000225.1 GCA_027297005.1 Acidobacteriota bacterium | reverse complement strand
GTCGTCCTGAGCCAGGAGCGGCATGGAAAGATCGTTCGCGAAGCGGATGAGTGGGTGAACGTGTTCACGACCCACAAGCGCTACAAGATCCTGAAGAAATCGGGAGAGTGGTTCGGTGAAATACGCATCGGGTCCAGCAAGTTTTCACGGGTCAGCGACATCCAGGCCAGGACCATCAAGCCGGACGGAACCGTGGTGAACGTCCTCGAGGATCAGATCTTCGAGACGCTGGCCGTCAAGACCGTGGGGTACAAGCGCAAAGAGTGGGTGTTCAATTTCCCTTCCGTCGAACCCGGCGCCATTCTGGAATTTCGTTACAAGCGCTACAGCAACTATCTCAACTACATCACTCCGTGGTACTTCGCCGGCCCCGGCTTCACGCTGCGATCGTCTGTCTCGCAGGTCATTCCAGATAAAGCTGGGTATTCAATTCTCTGCGATCTGTGTCCGCCGGGGCTGCAGCCGACCGTGACCAAGTGGCGTGAGGGGAAGGCGAAGGGCCAGCGCTACTCGATGGAGCTGACGAACATCCCCGGCTACCGCAGTGAAATTCTGATGCCGCCCGTGCGGGAAGTTTCTCCCAGGATGGAGATGGTCCTGCATACATGGAAGGGCAGGAGGTCATGGGCGCTGGGCCGGCAGGACCGTTTCTTCGTCGACTGGGAGTCGGTCGCCCACTACGCGCGCGCCTATTACGACGAGGCGGTCAAGGATGGGGGCTCGAAGTTTGAGTCGCTGGTCGAGGGCTGGGTCCAGGGGATCGAGGATCCGACCGGGCGGATTCGGACGATCGTGGGCCACGTCCGGGAGGATTTTCGCTACATTCACTATCAGTACGTGAGCGGCTGGTCGAGAAAGCTCGAAAAGATCCTGAAGGAGAAGAGCGCCGACAACGAGGAGAAGGCCGTCTTGCTGAACGCCGCGCTCAAGAAGAACGACGTAGAGTCTTACATCGCGCTGGTGGTTGGGAAGGACGTCGGGTCGCTCAATCCGAACTTCACGAGCTTGTCCCAGTTCTCCCATGCGGTGGTCGCCATTCCGAAATCGGGGGGAGGCTATCTTTGGCTCGATCCCACGGTGACCTATGCGCCGTTCGATTTTGTGCCTTGGGAAGATTCAGGCGCGCAGGCACTCCTTCTCAAGAAGACGGGAGGCGAGCTGATCGACATTCCGATCAAAAACAGCCTTAACACGACGCGCTACAGAGTAACCGTGACCCCGAATCCGACCGGACGTGCGGCGCTCGAGATCGAAGCGGAGTTCCGTGGCGAAGACGCCATCGATATGCGTGATCGGATCCTTCCCGTCGGAGATAATGAGCGCAAAAAATATCTGCAGGCCTGGCTCGATGACATGCGCGACGGCGCGGTGCTGAGTGAATACACGATCGAGCAGCTCGAGAATTTCGACAAGCCGCTCCTGATTAAGATGAAAGCCGAGGCGCCCGGACTCGTCACACTCGCGGACGGAGTGATGGCCGTGCGTGCGTGCGTCCTCTCCTGCTACGACTCGAATCCGATCTCGAAGGGTGAGCGTTCCTACCCGCTGTACGTCGACCGCGGCTGGAACGAGGAGGAGACGGTCATCATCGAGTCGCCAGAGGGGATGGTGCCGGCTCCGGCTCCCGCGCCGGTCGTGGCCCGGACGGCGGTCGCCCTGATGAACCTCCGCTGCACGCAGCAGGGCGAGAGCGGCATGCGGTGCACGCGGCAGTTCATCGCGCGGCGAAACCGCTGGCCGGTCTCGCAGCTGGTCAGGGTTCGCGAGATGTTCGACAAGATCGTCGAGGCCGACCAGACACGGGTGGTATTCCAGACCCGCTGAGCCGTTATTCGGCCCGGCCCGGCGGGGCCTGGGCCGTCCCCACCCCGGCCTTTACAACCTGGACAGGTTTTTACGATTCAAAACGGGACATTTACAGGGGTTGGGTGTACATTCCCGTCCGATCAATGGGGCTGTTCGAAGGGAGTCAGGATGAAAGGGAGCCGCAGGTCGGGGGTCGGGAGAACGGGTGCCATTCTGGTGGCCGCCGTCTTCCTGATCGCCTTCGCATCATTCCCAGCTGGGGGCGGGGAGTCCGAATCCGGAAAGCAGAAGTGCACGTATCCGGTCGAGGAATGCCTGGCCTACATGGCCAAGAAGATGCGGACCTCCGGATTCATCGGTGTCGAGCTGGACGTCGACGAGAAGACCGGAACCTACACCGTCCAGGGGATCATCGCCGGGAGCCCGGCGGAAGAGGCGGGTATCCAGCCGGGTGACGTGCTGTACGCGCTGAACGGTGTGCGGATTATCAAGGAAAATCAGGAAGCGCTGAAGAAGAAGCACAAGAGCTGGATCCCGGGCCAGTCGATCACCTACACGATCCGCCGTGACGGCCAGGATCGGGAGATCACGCTCAAGCTGGCGCCGATGCCGGCCGACATCATGGCCCGGTGGATCGGCATGCATATGCTCGAGCACGCCGATGAAATGGCTGCCCCCGAGAAGTAAGCGCCACCCGGGCCCGCAACGCTACTCCCAGATCGCCACCTCGAACCGGCCGCTCGAGTCGGCCGCCCCGCGGTACATCCCGTTCGAATTGAAGACCAGCGCAAGATTCCCCCGGCGATCGGCCGCGATGATCCCCCCGTCGTCCGGCTTCAGGACGCGGTGTACCACTTCCTCGGCGGCTTCCTGAAGGGACAGCCCCCGGTATTCCATGAGGGCCGATACGCGATACGCCACGTTGTGGCGGATGAACTCCTCGCCGGTGCCGGTGCCGGAGACGGCGGAGCCGGAGTTGCTGGCGTAGTTGCCGGCCCCGATGATCGGGGTGTCGCCGATCCGGCCGAACATCTTGCCGGTGAGACCGCCGGTCGATGTTGCGGCCGCGAGGTTGCCGTGGCGATCGACGGCGACGGCACCGACCGTGCCGCGATCACGTGGGAGAGTGGCGTCATCGGCTTGGACGAGCGCGGCCCGATCTCCGCCGGCGCTCTCCTCGAGGTGCCGGCGCCACTGCTCACGCCGTCGCTCGGTGTCGAAGTACTTCGGCTCGACGCGCGCAACACCCATGAGGCCGGCGAACCGCTCCGCTCCCTCTCCCATCAACAGTACGTGACGAGTTTCGTTCATCACCCGGCGCGCCAGGATGATCGGATTCTTCACGGTCGTCACTCCGGCGACTGCGCCGCAGGCGAGGGTCCGGCCGTCCATGATTGAGGCGTCCAGCTCGTGGCCACCGTCGCGGTTGTAGACGGCCCCCTTCCCGGCGTTGAAATGCGGATCGTCCTCCATGAAAATCACGACCTTCTCGACGGCGTCGAGCGCCGTCCCCCCCTCCCGCAGGACCGACCGGCCGATCTCGAGCGCCTGCCGCAGGCTCTCCTGGTAGCCGCGGCTGATCTCCTCCGGGCCCGACTTCGGGATTGTCCCGGCCCCGCCATGGATGGCGATCGCCCATTCGAGGTCCCCGGGCACGTCGGCAGAATCGGCAGCGCAGCCGATGAGGGCGATCAGAACGACAATCAGGAGCGGCGCGCGTTTCATCGCTTCCTCCTTGGCCCCGATTCGAATCGGGGGCCGAAGTGGTGAGATTCCCCTTGGCGCCGTGTTCCAAGATCGAATGGCTGTCGCGCCGCGCTTCCCGGCGAAGGGCGGTCATGGGGAGGTGCAGGAAGTCTAACCCGACTTCGACCCACTGCGGTACCGGAAAGGGGTGGCGTCCCGAACGCGGCTCCACGCGATACCCCGACAGGCTCCTGGGAGCCTGTCCGTCCCCGATCACTCGGCACGCGGGTCTGGTTGACACCCGGCCATTCTCACTGTATAGGAACGTAAATGCTCTTGCCTCGAATCGAGCTGGGGCCACGGGCGGATGAGGGTGGCCAGCTCTGCGCGCGCGATCTGCTCTTCACGCGCCAGGGCGATCAATGTTATACATCTCCTTAGCTTTTGTCGCCGCGTCGTCAGTGATGGGATCCGCGTTTATCGTGAACGCCGGCATACCCGTCTGTGGAAACGGGGAGGCATGATGAAGCGATTCTTGTGTCGTGCGATGGTTCCGGGGTTGACCATTGTCGTGGGGCAGTGGGTGGTCCAGGCGCGGGCGGCGGCGCCGCGACCATTCAATCTCGAGGAGATGGTGGTCATAGCCGACCGGATTTTCATCGGGATCGCCGTCGACCACCGGATGGGCTGGGACCAGCGCGGCCTGCCGGCGACGTTCACGACGTTCACGATCTCGCGTGCGTTGAAAGGCTCGCCCGGGGATCGGATCCGCGTCAAGCAGATTCAGCCGCCCCGGATAGGGTCTAACGGATCCACGGAGTGGGTGCCGGGGATACCTCAGTATCAGTTGGAGGGGGAGTACCTCGTCTTCCTGATGCCCGACAACGCGCTCGGATTCACATCGCCGGTCGGAGCGCTCCAGGGCGCGTTCGAAGTCCGCTCCGCCGATGGAGGAGTGAAATCGGTGGTGAACGGTGTCGACAACACGAACCTTTTGATCGGGCTCGCGGAAGGGGATCTGACCCGTCTGGGACTGCGGTCGGCCAAGAAATCATTCCTGTCCCGGGGACGGGGGCTTCTCCGCCTGGATGTCATGGTGAGCGCGATCGAACGCGCCCGGAACGATCGCGAGGGGATCTCCTTGCAGGATGCGGTCACGGATCCACCGGTGGCGGAGCCGCCCGATGATACGGTGTCCGGGGAGGGTTCGTCGCCGGCGGGCTGACGCAAGACCCGGACAGGCTCCTAGAGGAGAGCGCGGGTCACGCGAGCGAGACCACGACCGAGCCGCGCGAGAAGTTCGTCCAGTTCGGATGAGGTGACGTTGAACGGCGGCGCGATCAGAAAATGATCGCCATCCTGTCCCTGGCGCGTGCCGGATCCTGGGTAAATGATGAGTCCCTCGCCGAGGCACGCCTCGTAAAGCCGGCGGGCGACCTTCATGGATGCGGCGAACGGCTCGCGGCTCTTGCGATCGCGGACGATCTCGACTCCCCACAACAGACCGATTCCGCGGATGTCGCCGACGATCCGGTGACGGCGCAACGCGGTGATCTTCTTCTCGAGCGTTCGACCGATCCGCGCCGCCCGGGCGATCAGGCGGTTCTTTGCGATGTAGTCGAGCACCGCGCTCCCGACGGCAGCCGAAAGGGGGTTGGCGCTGTAGGTGAATCCGTGCTCGAAGTAGCCGTGTCCGGCGCGCAGAGCGGCGGTGACGTGGCCGCGCGCGATCACGGCGCCCAGCGGCGCGTACCCGGCCGACAGCCCCTTGCCGGTGACGATCAGATCGGGAACCACCTTCCAGTGATCGATGCCGAAATTCCTGCCCGTGCGGCCGATGCCGGTCATCACCTCGTCGGCGATCATCAGGATGTCGTACTTCGAGCAGATCTCGCGCACGCGCCGCCAGTAACCGTCGACGGCCGGGACGGCGCCGAGCGTCGCCCCGACGATCGGCTCGGCGATGAAGGCGGCGATGGTGTCGGGCCCGTTCTGCAATATGGCCGACTCGAGATCCTCGACGCAGGCCGTCTCGCAGGAGGGAAACTTCAGGTCGTACGGACAGCGGTAGCAGTAGCACGGCGCGATGTGCGGCATGTCGGTAAGCATCGGCAGATAGAACGCCCGGCGGGCGACGTTCCCGGTGAGCGCCAGCGCGCCCATCGAGCTGCCGTGGTACGACTGCCACCGCGAGATGATCTTCGTGCGGCCGGGACGACCGGAATCGATCTGGTACTGGCGGGCGATTTTGATTGCCGTCTCGATCGCTTCGCTGCCGCCCGAGACGAGATAGACGCGGCCCGACTCCTTGAAGTCGCCCGGGCAGAGGGCGGCGATGCGCGAAGCGAGCTCCATGGTCTCGCGCGTCACGAAGTGCGAGGAGTGGGCGAACGCCAGGCGCTTCGCCTGGCGCGTCATGACGTCGGCGACCTCCTTGATGCCGTGACCGATCGATGAGACGGCGGCGCCTCCGCACCCGTCGAGATAGGCCTTCCCGGTGCTGTCGTGGATCCAGATCCCGTTCGCCCTGACGGCGACCGGGTAGCGGGTCATGAAGCTGCGCGGAAACAGGTGCCTCCCCTCCGACTCCGCGGCGACAGCCGGAGGCGATCCGCTGCCCGGTCTGCGCTTCCGGGCTATCGCGATGGCCGGGCGCATCCGTGGCCTGGGGGGACCCTGCTCGGGCGCCCGCAGGAAGTACCCATTCTCCCCGTGCGGCTCGGGATCTTCATTCTCCTCCTGATCGTCGAGCAGCATACCGAGCTGCTCGGCCTCCTCGAGCACGTCGCCGACGACGTCGTCGGGGGCCACGGACGCCCCGACGTCCGGCGCGTCGGCGCGGGTCACAGCGCCGTCCTGCGTGTCGGGCCGGCGCGATCGCGCCATGCGGCGCCGGGTCAGCCTGCGGCCCTTGCTCTTTTGTCGGGAGCGACGGGAGGTGGGATGCTTCACGTCATCCCGCCTTCGACTTAAGGAAAATCCCCTGCGGATCGAGTTCTTCGCGGATGATCCGGATCTCCTCGCGGGAGGGCGGGGGGGTCTCAGTGAGATCCTTCGCAATCTTGAGATCCCAGCCGACATTCTCGCGGATTTTTGCCTCGGTGAGTCCGGGGTGAGTCGAGACGAGCACCATCTCATGTGTCTCGTCGTCGAAACGGTAAACGCCCATGTCGGTGATCACGAGCACCGGACCGCCTTTGAGCCCCAGCTTCTCGCGCTCGCGGCCGCCCCCGAGATAGCCGGGGCTGGTGACGAAGTCGACCCGCTCGGGGAAGTTACGCTTCGAATTGCCGATCACGATGACGACCTTCTTGGCGAGCACCGCGATCTCGCAGGCGCCGCCGCTGCCCGGCAGCCGCACCTTCGGTTTTGCGTAATCGCCGATCACCGTGGAATTGATGTTGCCGAACCGATCGATCTGGGCGCCGCCCAGAAAGCCGACGTCGATGATACCGCGCTGCAGGTACAAGTTGAAGACATCCATCATCGGGATCACCGCGATCGACCCGGTGACCAGGCACGGATCGCCGATCGAGATCGGAAGCCGCGTCGGCACGCAGCCGACGGCGCCGGATTCGTAGATCATGCAGAGGCCGGGCGCATGGGTCCGATAGGCAAGGTTGACGGCCAGCGAAGGCACGCCGATGCCGACGAACACGACGTCGTCATTGTTCAGCTCCTTGGCGGCGCGGGAGCACATCAGTTCCTGGGTCGTGTAGTCGGCCATTGCCTAAAACCCGTAGTTGACCGGCGCGCACATCTGCGTGTCGGCCTTCAGCTCCTCGAACCGTTTCCCCATCTTCTTCCTGTAGGCGGCACGGTCGGGGAGGCCGTAAACCCATTCGTCGAGGTGTCCCTGGAACGTACCCTCGTCGCGGGAGATGCCGTCCCATTTCAAGTAGAAATCATTGTCACGATCGTAGCTCCCCTGCACGAACGAGGGGTGCGCCCCGAACGGCTCATGCACCACAGCGTTGACGATCGTTCCAGGGATGATGGTCCGGTTCGGGTCGGAGCGGATGACCGATGAGTCGACGATCTCCTCGACCGACACGATCACCCGCTTGCTGGCGAACGCCGCTTCCTTCTGCACCCCATAGAGGCCCCAGACCTGGGTGTTTCCCTCGGCATCGGCCCGCTGCGCGTGCACGATCGTCACGTCGGGGTTCAGCGCCGGCACACACCATAGCTCCTCATCCGAGTAGGGAGAGCGGATCGTCCGGATGTCAGGGTTGACCTTTGTGAGATCGGTCCCCGGATAATTGCGCGTCGGGAAGAATGGCAGATTCGATGCCCCGGCCATGAAACGCAGCACCATGCCAAAGTGGGTGTACTCCTCGATCTCGAGCGGTCGCGGCCGGCCCTTCTCGACCGCCCGGCGGAAGGCGTGAAGGGGCCCGACCCCCGGGTTCCCCGCCCAGGAGAAGATCATCTTGCGAACGCACCCGGCCGCGATCAACTGGTCGTAGATCAGATCGGGAGTCAGGCGGGCGATGGTGAGGTCGGCCCGGCGCTGTCGGATGATCTCGTGCCCGGCGGCGAACGGGATCAGGTGAGTGAACCCTTCCATGACGATGAGGTCGCCGTCATGGACCAGACGATCGATTGCATCCTTCATCGTCATCACCTTCGACATCGATCGATCCTCCGGATCCGGCTTCAGGACTTGCCGCCCGCGCGGCGTCCCGCTCGCTGAAACCCGCGCCCATTCTGGGAAAAGCAAATCATAGCATAGAGGTTCGGAACGGGCCGTCCCTGCTCCCCGCGGGCGATTCGGCCCGATGCGGGCAGACCCCCGAAGCCTCAGAGGCCGCGCATCGCCAGCACCTCGCGGGCCGGGGTTCGGTCGCCGGTACAGCTGATCATGCGTGGTCCATTCAGGAACCGCAACCGGAATCCAAGCTTCCGGTAAAGCGTCACGATCCGGCCGGTCGCCTGGTTCGACAGGGCGACCGGTCCCGGGTGCTCCGCCAGCCAGCCGGCCAACCGGACCTGATCGTCCCAGTCGAACCCCTCGCGCGAGTACTGCGTGAACTCGACGTCGTACGGGGGGTCGGCGTAGACGAAGTCATCCGGGTCGAGGCGCATCCCCTCGAAATTCCCACAGGTGAACTCCCAGCCGGCGAACGCGTCCCGGTACGGTGCAAAGTCGGAGCGGTAGCGGATGCTCGTGTACCGCCCGAAGGGGACATTGAACCGGCCGCTGCGGTTGAAGCGGCAGAGGCCGTTGTAACCGCTCCGGTTCAGATAATAAAAGAGGGCGGCCGCCTCGCGGGTGTCGGTGCGGCCACGCGCGATCAGATCGTTGAACCGATTTCGATGCGCGTAGAAAAGATTCTCATCGTTCTCCATCGGGATCGCGACCCGCAGACCGCGCTGCAGCCACCGGTACAGGTTGATCGAATGGGGATTGATGTCGTTGAGAAGCGCCCTTTCCGGCCACAGGCCGAGCGGCACCGCCAGCCCGCCACACAACGGCTCGACGAGGCGCCGATCACGGTGCGGCTTCCACAGGGGAAGAAGATGCGGGACGAGCCAGCGCTTCCCGCCGGCCCATTTAAGTGGCGGGGGAAGCCGGCCATCGCACGCCACCGCGCGTCGCGCGGAGGTCGATGTCGGGGCGCCGATCATCAGCATCAACTATAGCAGAGAGCGGCGCGGCTCCCGCTCATTTCCCCTCGGGCCCGACGGCCAGGATTCTCTCGATGATTTTCTCGTCGTCCGGCAGAAGATCGGAGGCCGGAAGGCGCGGCACGAGCAGCAGCCACGCCGGCTGGAGTCGGAAGGCGCGCGAGAAAAGGGGGAGCGACTCCTCGACGCGCCCCTGCTGCGCCAGCGTCGCCGCATGCCAGAAGATGAACTCGTGCATGCCCGGGATCATCGCCTCGGCCGCCGAGTAGTGGCGGATCGCCGCGGTGATGTCGTTCTTCTCCACCGCGTAGTCCCCCGCGTTCATCTCCTCATAGGCGCGCCACATCAGCACCAGACGGCGCAGCTCCTTGATCGGCTCGGGATGATCCTCGATACGCAGCTCGAGGACCCGATCGTTCCACGGTTTGCCGGTCGACTCCCCCTTGACGATCAGGATCGCCGCCGACTGCTTGCCGCGGATGTCCCCTCCCATCGCCTGCGCCGCCTCCAGGCTGACCAGCATCCGCTCGGCCAGGTCCCCCTGGGCCGACTCGAACGCCTGCGCCATCGCCGGCCAGACCCCGGTGTCGAGCATCAGGTTGGCCTGCACCGAGTAGTTCACCCCGACCCGGTGGCCGGCTGCCTGAATGCAGCGCTCACCAGTATGGGCCGAGATCCTCCCCTTCGCATCGATCATGGCGACCTGGCGGACGTCACGACCCTCGTCGGCCTCGACCAGACGCGACAGGGCGTCGGGGGCCGCGATCCCCTCCTTCATGAGAGCGAGCCCCTCCGGGCCGTATTCGACCCGCACGAACGACTGCGTCGCGACGGCTCCGACGCCGGCCTCGGCCCAGGTGACGATCGATCCAACCGAGAACCAGTGGGACTGTACCGCCACACCGATCTGTCCGGTCGCCGGATCGCGCGCCACAATCGAATAAGTGTGGACGGGTCGGGCGGGGACGATTGCCTTTCTCCCGGTGTCCGGACTGGCTCCTGGGAGATCGGTCGAGAGGGCCGCCGGCGCGGTGGCCAGTGTGATGAGGATCAGAACCCCCGCTGCGGTGAAGACCGCTAACAGCCGCGGGGAGATGCGAAGAAACGTTGAGCTCATCAGCCACCTCCGGAAGACCGATACCCCGCATCCCGCGGGGCCCGGGCCTGAATAAGGTTGACACACGGACGATATCCGGGTAATCCAAGGATCCGCCATCGTATCGCAGGAGGATGAATGATGAGTGACAAGAACGATTCACGCCGTGTACTGATCACGGGGGCCTCCCGGGGCCTCGGTCTCGAGTTCACGCGCCAGTGGCTGGCGCAGGGGGCGCAGGTCTTCGCGCTCGCACGCAAGGCGGACGCCGCGACCGAGCTCGCCGGTCTCGGACGAGATCACAGGGAGGGGCTTCGTATTCACGACTGCGATGTCGCGAGCGATGGTTCGGTCGATGAGGCGCGCCGCGCGGTGTCGGGGGCCTGGGATCGGATCGACGTCCTGATCAACAACGCCGGCATCTACGGCGAGCGGTCCGACACGATTGAGGAGATCGACTTCGACACGATCCGACGGGTCTTCGAGACCAACGCCCTCGGGCCGATGCGGGTCACCCGCGCCTTCCTGCCGCTGCTGAAGAAAGGCCGGGACCCCCGCATCGCCCACCTCTCCTCGCTGATGGGATCGATCGATGACAATGGCAGCGGCGGTTCGTACGCTTACCGGATCAGCAAGGCCGCCCTCAATATGATCTCGAAGAACCTCTCCCACGATCTGCGATCGGCCGGGATCATCTCGGCCGTGCTCCACCCCGGCTGGGTGAGGACCGACATGGGAGGTCCGCAGGGACGGATGTCGGTCGAGGAGTCGGTCGGAGGGCTGATCCGGACTCTCGACTCACTCGCCATGAAACAGAGCGGCGGGTTCTTCGACTACGCGGGCAAGCCGGCGCCGTGGTGATACGGTACGCCCCGGAATTCACGTAGAATCCCATCCTCTATGGCGCTTGCACCGGGCACGAAGCTGGGACCTTACGAGATCGTCGCGCCGATCGGCGCCGGCGGCATGGGGGAGGTCTACCGCGCCCGCGACTCGCGGCTCGACCGCACCGTCGCCATCAAGATCCTCCCCGCCCACCTGTCGGGAAACGCCGACCTGCGCGCCCGCTTCGAGCGCGAGGCCCGGGCGGTCAGCAGCCTCAACCACCCCAACATCTGCGTCCTGAACGACGTCGGCCATGAAGGCGGTGTCGAATTCCTGGTGATGGAATACCTGGAGGGGGAG
>JAPUIN010000224.1 GCA_027297005.1 Acidobacteriota bacterium | reverse complement strand
GATCCTACGCCAGAATCACGAAATTGCAATCCGGTTTCAACCGGGCCGAATCTGCGCCGCCGAGCCTGTTGCATGCCCCCTCGCGGGACCTATGTTGTGAAAGGAGGGGATGTGTCCCGCATCGTCCGGCCGCCGAATCCGCGCGGCCGGCCCGGAGGAGATCGACCCGTGACCCAGATAGTGCTCGAAACCGAAAATATGGAAACGCGACGACCGTTCCGGCCGATCCTGACCGGGCTGCTCGGCCTCTTGTTTCTTCTGGCCGCCGCCACGGCCGCAGCCGTCCCGGCACGCGCCGGGCAGGATGCGCCTCCGGCGAACGCCGAAAGCTGTTCGGCGTGCCTGCGCGCGTCCGACCTGGAGGAGTGCCATCTGGTCGCCGTGCAGCTGGCCCAGACCGGGCGCCTGGCAAGGGCGATCGCGATCGAGAGCCACATCCGCGAGCGCCAGCCGGGGAACGCCGAAGTCGCGGCCGCCCTCGGTCGCATGTACCACATGGGGAAAAATCCGCCGCGGGCGATCGAGGCGTACCACGCTTCGCTGTTCGCCACCTCAGGGTATCCTCCCGCGCTGATCGGGCTGGGGACGATCATGGAGGAGCAGGGGGAAACCGCCATCGCGGCGCGCTACTTCGGGCGCGCGGTGCGCGAGAACCCCGAGCAGCCGATGTTCAAGGTGCACCTGGCGCGGGTGCTGGTGCGTGACGGGCGCGATCAGGACGCCCGCGCGATCGTCGAGGAGATCGTTCGGCGGTGGCCCGGCTCACAGGAGGCCGTCTCGGCCGAAAAGCTGATGTCCAGGACGGCCCTCGCGCGGCCGTGACGAAACGATCCCTCGAGGCGCTCAACCCCACCATGAGCAGCGGCTTTGAGACAACCGCCGAGGGCCGTCGTCCGCGGGTGCTTGTCATCGACGACGAGCAGTCGGTGCGCGACTTTCTCACCGACGCGCTGACACAGAGCGACTGCGTCGTCGATGCCGTCGACGATGGCACGATGGCCATCGAAAAAGCCAACGCCAGCCGGTACGACGTCTGTTTCTGTGATCTCAACCTTCCCGGTGTCAACGGCTTCGAGACGATCGAACAGCTCAAGAAGATTGACCCCGACCTGGAAATCATCATCATCACCGGCTACGGAACCTTTGACAACGCCGTTCAGAGTCTGCGCAAGGGGGCCCTCGATTTCCTGCAGAAGCCGCTTCTCGTCAAGGATCTGCTGCTCTCACTCGATCGGGCGCTTGAGCGTCGCGATCTTCGCGAGCGGGTGGGCCTCTTCGAGCTGAGTCGCACGATCTTCTCGACCCTCGATCCCGACGAGCTCTACGGACGTGTCGTGAAGTCGGCCATTCAGGTGCTGCGCGGCGACGATGCCTCTCTCATGCTCCAGGACGAGACCGGCAGGCTGAGCGTGGCGGTATCGACCTCACTGCAGCACGAGATCCTCTCAGGGACGCACCTGGCGCTGGGAGAGAGGATTGCCGGCCGGGTGGCGCAGCAGCCGGAGCCGGTCGTCATCAACGAGGACGTGGCGAGGGATGAGCGATTTGCAGGTGTCCAGCCTTTGCGCCGGATTCACTCATCGATCGTCTGCCCGCTGATGATGCGGGATGAGCTGATTGGGGTGCTCAACGTCAACCGGATCAACATCCCTGATCGTTACACGGAGCACGATCGTCGCAACGCCATGATCCTGGCATCCCTCGTCGCCCTGGCGCTGGGAAACGCCCGGCTGTATCGCGAGCTGCGCGCCCGACTGCAGCAGCTGAGTGACGCGCAGGAGGAGATGATCCAGTCGGAGAAGATGAACGCGTTGGGGAACCTGCTCTCGGGGGTCGCCCACGAGCTGAATAACCCCCTGTGCGGCATCCTCGGTTACGCGCAGCTCCTCATGCGGAACGACACCGATCCCAAGATCAGCAAGGGGATGAAGGTCATCGCGCGCGAGGCGGAGCGCGCCGCCGAGATCGTCGCCAAGCTCCTGACCTTCGCACGCAGGGAGAAGCCCCAGAGCCGTCCGATCGGTGTGAACGGCGTGATCCTCAAAACCATCGAGCGACGCAGTTTCGACCTGAAGGTCAGCCGGATCGAGATCCAATCGGATCTCGACGCCAGCCTGCCGATGATCATGGGGAATTTCCACCAGCTGCAGGTGGTGTTCACGCACTTGATCAACAATGCTCAGCAGGCGATGTTCGAGAATGCGGGGCACGGCGTCATGACCATCCGCACTCAGCAGAAGAACGCCCGCGTCGTGATCACGTTTGCCGACGACGGGCCGGGTTTCCCGACTGAGCAGGCACGCCGTGTCTTCGACCCGTTCTTCACGACCCGAGAGTTCGGCAAGGGGAGGGGTCTCGGCCTGTCGGTCTGCTATGCAATCCTGCGCGACCATGCCGGGTCGATCAAGGCGACCGGCGAGCCCGGCCAGGGAGCGTGTTTCACCATCGAGATCCCCATTGCCACGCCGGAGAGAATCGCCGACTACGAGGAAGAGGTCCGCAAGGGCAATGCCGCGGCAGAGTCGAGTGAATCTCCGCGTGTGCTGATCGCCGACTCGGAACCACATGTGCAGGACCTGCTCGTTCATCTGCTGGACGACATGGGGTACCGTTTCGACACCTCCAGCAGCAGCGAAGGAATGCTATCGAAGATCCGATCCGGCAATTACGATGCCCTGATCGCCGATTTCTCGATGCCCCACCTGGACGGGCCCGCCCTGTTGAACCTTCTCAAGGACGAGAAGCCGGATCTGGCGGAGCGGGTCATTTTCCTCGCCAGCGATCCGACCGACCAGGGCGTGCTGGAGTTCACGACCTCGTCCGGCAGCACCCTGATCGGCAAGCCGTTCAGCCTCGACACGATCCGGTCGGCCCTGCGTCGTCTGATCGAGGGCGCTGCCTTCAGCGACGTCGCTGTTCATTGATGGAGCATGCCTGTCCCGGGTGTTGATCGATCCCCACAAAACATAGATCATGAATAGGGATGGACACCGGGTCGCGTTGCCCGGAGAGGGACTCCCACGTGATCGTGGAACGCACCATGGACAGCGAGTGGCTCTCCAACGCCTACCTCATTGCCGCCGGCGACGGTGGCGCAGCGATCGCCATAGACAGCGGCGCGCCGCTCGAACCGCACTTCAAGACACTCGAGCGCCGTCGGCTCCGGCTGCAGGCGATCCTCACGACCCATCGACACTTCGATCACGCTGGTGGGAACGGCGAACTTCACCGGCGGACCGGCGCGCCGATCTACGCCTTCGAGGCAGAGGTTCCGTATGTCGAAGGCGCCGAACCTCTGATGGGAGGGGAGACCCGCAACTGGGGGGGCCTGAAGGTGACGGTGATCCCGCTGCCGGGGCACACTGCAGGACAGGCCGGGTACCTGGTCGAGGGGGTCGGTCTGTTCACCGGCGACTGCCTGTTCGCCGGCTCGCTCGGGGGGACGGTTGGCCCGGCATCGACCGGCTTCGAGGATACTCGCGGCGCCGTGCTGGAGGGGATCCTGAGCCTGCCCGACGACACCGTCATCTATCCCGGGCACTGCGAGTCGACGACCGTCAGTCGTGAGCGCTCCGGGAACCCGTTCATCCGCGTGATGACTGGCCTCGATCCGGAAGGGACGGGCCGCTGCACGGCGATGGGACGGCCGGCGCGCGTCATCGTGATCGCGCGCGACTACGACGGCGGCACCAAGGTGTGGGTCCGGTTCGATGACGAGCGCGACGCCCTGGTCCCGGGAAGCCGCGTCCAAATCCCGGGGTAGAAGAGCCGCAAGGACGCTCGTCAGGGTAGCCGGATCCGCGGTCGCAGCAGGAGCCTGCTGGGAAACGCGGGCTAGGTGGATGGCTCGCCGCGCTTGCGCACCCGCCAGAGGGAGTTCGTAAAGAAACGTCGCGAATCGTAAAACCGGTGCGTGATATCGAAGCCGGTGGTGCGGGCCAGCGCATCGATATTCGACTCCAGGTACTTGTACGAGTACTCGGTCTGGATCGGCTCCCATGCCTCGAACTGAAAGACCTGCCCGATCGCCTCGATGAAAACGTCCTGGCGATCGAGGCTGACAAGGTAGCTGTTCATCGAGCCCTCGAGCACTTCGTATGTCGAGTAGAAGCGGAACCTACCGAAATCGAAATGTCCGCCCAGTTCGCAGTTGATGCGGCGGAGCAGGTTGAGGTTGAACTCGCGCGTCACGCCCTGGGAATCGTTGTAGGCCCGCAACATCAACTCGATATCCTTCTTGAGGTCGAACCCCACCAGCAGCCGGTCCCCGTCGTGCATGCCGTTCCAGAGGGTTCTCAGGAACACGTGCGCCTCGGCGCGGCTGAAGTTCCCGATGTTCGATCCGGCGAAGAGAACGAGAGTCATTCGATCCCGAAGCCGGCCGAGCCACTGAATCCCGGTGAGATACTCGGAGACCAGCCCCTCCACCTCGATCTTCGGAAACCGGGACGAGAGCGTGTCGACGAGCCCGCGCACGGCCGCTTCCGAGATATCGATCGGAACGTAACGGAACTCGCAGCTTGCCGCCTGAAACGCCTGCAGTAGAACCTGGGTCTTGTGTCCATCACCCGGCCCCAGTTCGATGAAATCAAACGGCCCGTCCGACATGATCCGCGCCAGGTCTGCGGCGTAGCGATCGAAAATGTCCTGCTCACACCCCGTCGGGTAGTACTCGGGCAGCGACGTAATCTTCGTAAACAGCTCGCTACCACGATCGTCGTAGAAGTACTTCGACGGCAGGTGCTTGGGGACGGCGGACAACCCGAAGAGCACATCGAGGGCGAACTGGTGCGCGGGCGCCTGCTGGTCATTCAGCTCGGATCCATCCAGACGTTTGTATCGTCCTGCCATCGTTCCCCCTGCCTGTGTGGCACGGTGGCGCTCGCCCGGGCTTCTGGTACAATCGCGCCACTCAACTGCATCATGAAATGAGAATGTCCGATATCGTCGCGTGTTTATCGGATGCAGAGGGGAATGTCAACGTCCGGTTGACAGCGGTCGATCGAGCGACGCACGGAACGCACGACGGGACCGGCGGCAACGCCGAAGGGAAGGTGATGATGCGCATGCGGGTGCTGGGGTGGATCGTGATCGGTCTCCTGCCGGTGGTGGCGGGGTGCGGTGGAGTCGGCGACGATCGGATCGTCGTCGGCTCGAAAAATTTCACCGAGCAGTTGATCCTGGCCGAGATCGTCGCGCAGCAGATCGAGTCGCGCCTTGGCATTCCCGTCGACCGCCGCGTCAACCTGGGCGGGACGCTGATCTGTCACGAGGCTCTGAACAAAGGTGATCTCGACGTTTACGTCGAGTACACGGGTACGGCGCTCATGGCGATCCTTCACGAGCCGCTGGCGAGTGATCCGTCCGTAGTCCGTGAACGGGTGATCGATCGATATCTGGAGCGCTTCGACCTCGAGTGGAGGGAACCGCTCGGGTTCAATGACACGTTCGCCGTCATCATTCGGGGGGAGGATGCCCGGCGGCACGGTCTCCGGACGATCAGCGATGCCGTTCCCCACACCGCGGACTGGCGGATCGGGTTCTCTTTCGAGTTCCTCGAGCGTGAGGACGGGTACCGGGGGATGGTCAAACGCTACGGACTGAAATTCCTCGAGCCGCCGCTCACCATGGACCTCGGACTGGTCTTCCGTGCCATCGAGGACGGGCGCGTGGAGATGATCGTCGGTAACTCGACCGACGGACGTATCGCCGCCATGGATTTGGTCGCCCTCGAGGACGATCTTAATTATTTCCCGCCGTACGAGGCTGCCCCCATTGTGCGTCGTGACGCGTTGGCCAGGTATCCGGAGCTCGGAGCAGCCCTCGATGATTTGGGCGGGACAATCTCCGAGGATCTAATGCGCCGGCTCAACTATGCGGTCGACGGTGAGGGGCGGGACATCCCTTCGGTGGCCCGCGAGTTTCTCGGCTCTCTGAAACCATGAATCAGCCTGACGCAACTTCTGCGACCGACCCGTCCTGTTACGATTGAGTTGCGGGCATCGGTGACTCTGGGTGATAGGAGGGATGGGCGAAAGTGGCGGAACCGGTAGACGCGCCGGATTTAGGATCCGGTGGGGCAACCCGTGGGGGTTCGAATCCCTCCTTTCGCACCATAACCGACCAGCCTGAAGGCCGATTGCAATGCCCACCCTTCGCCACGTGGCGCCATCCATCCGTGGCGGGCAGGGGAGTTTTCTAGAGTAGGGGTCCGAAGATCGCGGCTGCGCGTTCCAGGAGCGTCCTATCCTCTCCATCCTCGAACGCGCCGGGTCGTTCCTGCTCCGCGATCAGCGCGCCGCCGACCCGGTCGTTCATGCGCACCGGCACGATGCAGACAGAGCGGGCAGCCGGCGCCATCGGTGCGTATCCGGAACCACCTTCAGAAACCGCGATGAGACGCGTGGTTCCATCATTTACGATCTCCGCGGAGGAGATCTCCGGAGCGGCGCTCCCGATTGGTCCGATCGGATGACCGCCGATCGCGATCGCGGCGAGCCGCTCCCCCTCGATCCTGAACAGCGCGAGGCTGGTGTACCGGCGCCCGTGCGCCAAGATCGTCACGGCGTTCTCTGCGGCGTCGGCGGAATCTCCCCTGTTCGCGAGAGCCTCCTCGACGCGATGGATCAGGACGTCCGGATCCATCAGCGTGATCTCCGTCTGTAACATGTTGTTGAAGCGGTTGAAGTAGTTGAACAGGCCGATGACGGCGGCCATCTCGACGATCTGTGCCTCGCTGAAGTGACGCGAGAGTTCGTCGAACAATGCGTCGGGGATCGCGCCGCTGCCCTGCGTCATCGCATCGGCCAGCGCGAGCGCTGCCTGCTGATCGGGAGGGAACGAATGGCCAGCCGGGTCGTGAAGGCCCGCCATTGCCTCGTCGCTGACACCGAACTGCTTTGCCAAAGCAGTGTGAGAAGCGAGTCAGTAGTTGCAGCTGTTGAGGCGGGAAACGCGGACCGCCAGGATCTCCTTCAGCGCGGTCGGAACGGCGCCGGGACCGAGGACGGACCGGAGGTGTGCGACCTTCGTCGTCAGGATCTCAGGACTATGCGCCACG
>JAPUIN010000223.1 GCA_027297005.1 Acidobacteriota bacterium | reverse complement strand
GACTTTTGTGGCAGGATTGCCGGAGATCGCACCGGGTGCGCGATCTGGCGAATCGGCGGAAACCATTGATAGGTCTATGTTGTCGGCGATGTCGTCCAAGTCGCAGAAGTCCGATCAATTCCCGTTGAAGGCGGGGACGATGGTGCCCAGGACAACGGGATGCGTGGCTCCAGTGGCCGCCGGGAGGTTGTTCGGGATCCCGAAGATTGTCTCATTGGCCAGGATGGCGACCGCCACCGCTTCCTTGGACGCGACCGGGAGGCCGTACTGCTCGCTGTCCGTGATCGACAGTTCGGGCAGCGCGGAATGAAGTTGTTCCATCAGGAAGCTGTTGCGAGCGCCGCTCCCCGAGACGATCCCCTCCTCGTAAACGTTGTTCGGCATCACGTGTTGTCGGCAGGCCGCGGCGATTGATTCGGCGGTAAATCGGGTCATGGTGGCGATCAGATCATCGTTGGATAGGGTCCCGTATTGCTTCGTCAGATTCTCGAGGAAGACTCGTCCGAATTCCTCACGGCCACAGGATTTCGGCGGCGCCTTTTCGAGATAAGAGTGGGTCAGGAGCTGGGCCAGTACGTCCGGACGGACGACGCCCCGGCGCCCGTAGCGCCCGTCATGGTCGCATGACTCTCGGCCGCCGGTGATCTGCGAGACGAGTCCGTCGAGGATCATGATTCCCGGCCCGGTGTCGAATGCCACAACCCTGTCCGGTCCGGCGCTCGCCGGGATAGCGGTGAGGTTTGCGATCCCCCCGATGTTCAGGACGACGCGCCCGCGCGACCTGTGATGAAACAGAAGGTAATCGACGTATGACTCAAGCGGGCCACCCTCCCCACCGGCAGCAAGATCGCGGGCGCGAAAATTCGCGATTGTCGTGATCTTCGTCCGCTCAGCGATGACCGTCGGTTCTCCGATCTGAAGGCTGCTGCGCACCGGGATCCCGGTGAGCGTGACCGGAGCGGGGAGATGCTGGACTGTCTGCCCGTGAGAACCGATCAGATCGACCGCCTTGAGATCGATTCCTGCCTGCTGCGTGACGTGAATAGTCGCCCGGGCGAAAAGCTCACCCAGCAGGACGTTGATGCGGCACAGCGTCGCCGTGTCTCCGCTGCCCGGCTCGGAGCAGCGCAGGATCATGTCGCGAACCTTGGGGGAATATTTCAGGGTCTCGTGCCGGACGAGGCGCCAGGAAAGCGAGTCCCCGTGGCCGCGTATGCGCACGATCGCCGCGTCCACGCCGTCGGCCGAGCACCCCGACATGATCCCGATGATCAACCGTTCAGGTTTCGCGAGGATCGGCTCGAACATCGCCTCTTCCTGCTCCGCAAGTCTCTTCTGAGCAGAGACTTACCCTGTGTGGGCGCCGATAATACTGAAATGTCCTCCGAGGATCAACGTGTTGTAGGCCAGCCATCCATGACCTATAATTTCGATCGCGCCAGGGTGAGCGTAACTCATTGATGGATGGGAGGATCATCTTCGTGCACCTGAGCTTCGGAGGGCTGGGATCCCGGGTCGCGCTGGGCGCCCTGCTCGTGATTTTCCCGGGCGTCGCGGCTGCAGCCGTGCACGAGAAGGTCGTCATCCTCGGATTCGACGGCGCCGACGCGAAGCTGATCGAGCAATACATCGAGGAAGGGCGCCTCCCGAATCTGAAACGGCTGCGCGATGAAGGGTACTACGCTCCACTGAAGACCACGCACCCTCCGCAGACACCTGTCTCCTGGGCTTCCTTCGCGACGGGACTCAACCCTGGCCGTACGCAGATCTTCGATTTCCTGCGCCGGACGGAAGGAACCTATCTGCCCGAATTCGCGATGATCCGCGAGGGGCGCAAGGCGCTTCTGTTCGGGAGACGGAATGCCCTTGTCTTTGGAACTCTCGGCGCATTGGCAGGGGCGATTCTCGCCGGCGGTGCGACCCTCATCGTGCGCAGGCGGATGGGGCCGGGACTCGCCGCGGCGGGGATCGGCGCGCTGCTCGTCGGTGGCGCGATCACCTGGGTGGCGGCGACCTGGCTGCCGCGGGAGATCCCTTCGGCGACCAACGCGCGGCAGGGCACGCCATTCTGGACGATCGCGGCGCGAGCGGGTATTGAATCGCGCGTCATCAATGTTCCGGCGACCTTCCCGGTGGAAGAGCACGACGACCTGGAGATGTTTTCGGGCCTCGGAGTGCCCGACATGCGCGGCCGGATCGGCACGCCCTCCTACTTCACATCGGATGAGGCGCTGACACTGGCGGACAATCAGTTCAGCGTCGAGATCATCAAGCTCGAGGGACGGCGCGGGCGGCTCGAGACCTCCCTCGCCGGTCCCCGCAATAAGCCGTTCTTCGATTACGTCGTCCAGGAGGGGCTGCGGGGGATTCGCGATGCGAGTGCCCGGAGGGAGCGCCGGGCGGTGATCGAAAGCGAACTCGAGGAACGTGGGGTGCCACGCCGGCTCGACGTGCCGTTCACGCTGCACGTCACGGACGACAATTTGACGATCGATCTGTCGGGGCGCCGCGAGACGCTGCGCGTCGGTCAGTGGAGCGACTGGTTCGTCGTTCCGATCCCTGTGAACCCGGTCGTGGACGCGGTCGCGAGTCTGAAAGGTATCGCCCGGTTTAAGCTGCTGGAGCTGGCGCCCGAGGTGCGGTTGTACATGTCCCCACTGAACTTCCATCCCGAATGCCAGCCGGTGCCGTTCATCTCACCACTCGGATTCGCGCGCCAGATGCTCGATCGTTTCGGCCTGTTCCGCACTCTTGGCTGGCCGATCGACACCTGGTCACTCCCCTCGGGCCTCACGGACGAAGCGCACTTCATCGAGGACATGGAATCGACCGTCGAGAAGCAGGTCGAGATGATGAAACACTTTCTTGAACATGGCCGGGAGCGACTCTATCTCCAGGTATTCGCCTTCACCGACCGCGTGGGCCACATGCTCTGGCGACTCCACGATCCAGGACATCCACTTTATGACGTGGAGCTCGCCGCGGCGTATGCGGGAGAGATCGGGAAGGCTTACGAACGGATGGACAGGATCGTCGGGGAGGCGATGGAGCGCATCTCCCCCGGGACGGCCCTGATCATCTGTTCGGATCACGGCTTCGCATCGTTCCGGCGCGGTGTCAACTACAACACCTGGCTGGTCGAGAACGGGTTCATGTCTCTGCGGCCCGGTGTGCACGGGGGAAGGACGCTGGAGGATTTGTTCGATCGTGGCGAGCTGGGAGAGTTCTTCAAGCACGTCGACTGGTCACGCACGAAGGCCTATGCGATGGGGCTTGGGAACATCTACATTAACCTGCTCGGCAGGGAACCACAGGGGAGCGTCTCGCCGGGGCGGGAATACGAAGACGTCCGCGACTCTATCGTGCGTCAACTGACCGATCTCGTGGACCCGGAGACCGGTGAGAAACCAGTGCGGCGGGTCCTGCGGCGCGAGGAAATCTATTCGGGATACGATCCCCGCATCGTGCCGGATCTGCGACCCGCAAACAACGATCATTACCGGGTGGGATGGCAGACGGCGCTGGGGGAGGTGCCGCCGCAGGTGTTCGAAGACAACCTGAAGGCCTGGAGCGGCGATCATTGCTCCGTCGACCCGGATCTCGTGCCGGGAGTTCTGTTCTCCAACGTTCGCCTGCAGAATGCCGATCCGTGGATCGGTGATATCCACCCGACGGTTCTCGGGCTCCTGGGTCTGGAGGCGGAGGAGGGGCTCGATGGGAGATCGCTGCTGCGCTGATCGACGCCGGTTCCGTGGATCGATCGCACGGCTCCTTGCGGTGGCGGGCGCTGTCGTGATCAGTGCCGGACTGGCCGGTGAGTCGCTGCCGGCGGAGCAGGAGCGTGGCTCGCGGTCGGAACGACGCGAGGTGGAGCGCCGGCATCTCGATCGGGTCCGCTCCGAAATCGCGGAGCTCCAGGAGCGGTTGCGGCAGGTCGAATCACAGGCCGGGTCGATCCTGGACTCGCTCGACGCCTTCAATCTCGAGATCGCCCTGGTCGGCCGTCAGCGAAACGTGCTGCGCCAAGAGCAGAATGAGACCCTCGCGCGCGAGGCAACGACGCGTGGCGAGGCGGCGCAGGTGGAGAGGCGACTCGCGGCCAGTGAGGAGCGTTTGCGGGGATGGATGCGTGAAACGTATAAATTGGGGCCGATGCGTTACTTGAGGATCGTCGCGGCGGCCTCCTCACCCTCTCGCGTCGCGGCGGCGCATCGATCGATCGAGGCGCTCAGCCTGGGAGCGGGGAGACGGGTGGAAGAGTATCGGATCGATCGCGCTCGGTTGGAGGAACTGACCGACGCACTGGCGAAGGGGAAGCGCAGGCTTGCGCGGTTGCAGGATCACCTTGAGGACCGGGAAGAGAGTCTCGTCAATCTCCGGCACCGCAAGGAGTTGATCCTGGCCTCGGTGCGCAAAGAGCGCACGAGCCGCGAACGGGCTCTCAACGAACTCCTTGATCTGGAATTGGATATTCAGGATCTACTGGCCGCGCTGCGGGACGCGGGTCCACGAGAGCCGATTGCCGATCTCGGCTTCGAGCGTTTCCACGGGTTGCTGAGTTGGCCGCTCCGAGGTGCGGTCGCCGTACCGTTCGGTAATGTGCGTCATCCGAAATTCGGGACCGAGGTCCCCCATTCCGGAATTGACATCACCGCGCGGGCGGGACTTGACGTTGCCGCCGTCTTCGACGGACGCGTCGTCTTCAGCGACTGGTTTCGTGGGTACGGACCGATGATTGTCGTCGATCACGGTGATGGCTATCTCTCGGTGTATGGTCATCTGGGGCTGCGCCTCGTGGATGTTGATGACAATGTCCGCCAGGGGGACGTGATCGCTCATTCGGGTGAGGGAGGAACATTTGATAACACCGGTCTTTATTTTGAAATTCGTCACGACGGGATGCCTCAGGATCCCGCGCTGTGGCTTCTCGAACCCCGCGCAATCGCCGCCGCCCCGATGGACGGCGCAGGAGCAATCGGCCGGGAGATCGCTCCCTGAGAAGATGAGGGACTCCGTATGAAGATGGCGCTCGATCGCAAAGTCCTGCTCGTGCTGTCAGTCGTGTTGATCATCCTCACGATATCCGGTGCCCTGATGGGCCGGGTTGTGGCGCGTGAGGGGATGTACGCTTACCTGAAACTGTTCAACGAGGCTCTGTACCTGATCGTTCACAACTACGTCCAGCCGATTGAGATCGAGACCGTGATGGAGG
>JAPUIN010000222.1 GCA_027297005.1 Acidobacteriota bacterium | reverse complement strand
CCCACCGCCGGCCTTATTCACGGCCGGAGCCGGCGCGGGGGCGGGGGTCTCGTTGCCGACCAGCTGGGACTTCCATGCATCGATCTCCGGTCTCTCAACCTTGACGGTCGATCCGCCGGCGCCGGCCGGCGCCGCCTGCGGGGGGACCGGAGTGGGTGGAGCGGGCGGGGCCGGGGCCGGCTGCTCCGGCTGAGGCTCACCAGAAGGCGCCGCCTCGATCCCCTGAGTCTGCGGGGTGCCACCTGCCGCAGCGGCCGACTCGCGAGCGGCAGCCACCGCCTTTTCGATCTCCTCCTCGACCACCTCGAGGTTGTCGAACGGCTTGAGCACCAGGCTGCGGGCGCCGATGGCGCGCGCCTTCTCGACGTTCTCCGGCGTGGCGTTGGCCGTCATCACCAGGATCTCCGGCTGGAACTTGAGCTTCTTCATGTCGGCCATCAGCTCAATCCCGGTGAACCCCGGCATGTGGATGTCGGTCAGCACAACATCGACGCGCTGCTCGGCGAAGCATCGGGCCGCCGACTTCCCGTCGCCGACCACCATCAGGTTGTAGTTCGGCTTGCCGGCGAGCAGCTCCTCGAGCAGCTTCCGGATATTCGGGTCGTCGTCAATTACGAGGACGTTGATAGTTTCCACGTCAGTACCTCACCGCAGGCTGATGACCCTGACCCGCTTTTCCCCACCGGAGGCAGCCTGCGGCACATCGCCGCCAGCCTGCTCACAGAGCGGGATCTGGATGATGAAGGTCGTTCCGTGTCCCGGTTCGCTGAAGGCCCGGATCTCCCCCTTGTGCTCCTTGATGATGCCGTACGAGACCGAGAGACCGAGTCCGGTCCCCTTGCCGACCGGCTTGGTCGTGAAAAACGGGTTGAAGATCTTGGCCAGGACGTGGGCCGGGATCCCGGCGCCGTCGTCGATGACGCGGATCCGGGCCTGTCCGTTCTCGATGTCGGTCACCGCCCTGACCGTCCCCCCGTTTTCCATAGCGTCGCCGGCATTCATCAACAGGTTCAGCAGCACCTGCTCGATCTGGTTGGAATTCCCCATCACCCAGAGCGGCTGCTCCGATAACTCGGCCGACGCATCCACCTTTTTCATGGTCAGCTGGTGGGTGACGAGCTTGACGGTCTCCATCACGACGGCGTTCAGATCGATCAGGGTCAGCTCCGCCGTCTCCTGCCGTGAGAACTTCAGGAGGTTCTTCAGGATCTCGAGGGAACGCCCGGTCTCCTTCTCGATGGTGCGAAAGTAATCGTAGAGAGGATTATCCTGCGACACCTTGCGCAGGCCCATCTGAGCGTATCCCCGGATCGAGGTGAGCGGGTTCTTCACCTCGTGGGCGATGCCAGCGCCGAGCTGGCCGAGCGCGCTCATCTTTTCCGACTCCATCAGCCTCATGTTGGCGTCGTTGAGCGCCTTCTCGCGGGTCGACAGCTCCTCGGTCATCCTCTTGAACCGCTCCCCCAGCTCGCCGATCTCGTCCCCACCTCCGACCGGCAGTTGAACGTCGAACTCTCCCTTCCCGATCTGCTCGGTCGCGCGTATCAGCGCCATGAGCGACTTGGTGATTGAAGAGGCGAACAGAAGGACGAGACCAATGCCGGCCAGGCAGACGATACCGGCGATCAGCAACGACCGGAACGCCAGGCGGCGCGCCGCCGCGAGGGCATGCGCCTTCGGGATTTGGACGACGGTCCACAGGCCGAGATCCCCGACCGGCGCGTAACCCGCCAGCATCGGAACATCGCCCGCCATGTACTCCCGCGTGCCGGCGGTCTGGATCGATTCGGGAAGCAGGGAGGCGAAGACGGCCGCGTCGGGCTGGGCGCCGGGAGTGGCCGCCGTGGATGCTCCGGTAAACGAGATGAACGGCTGGCCCTCCCGATCGATGATGTAGAGCTCGTAGAGCCCCGACTCGCTGTGCGTGTTGTAGAGACGGCTCAGGGGACACTCGGCGATCAGCACGCTCCCTGAGGGGGAGGTCGGGCCCGGCCCGGTCTTCAGTGCCAGGGTGAAGGTCGGGAGAGTCTGCGACAGATCCAGGCGGGTCAGGTGAGGCCGGTTCGGGATCAGTGTGTCGAACGGGACGCCCCCCCCTCGTACGCCTCATGCAGCATCGCGACGGTCATGCCGGCCTTCTTCAACGCCGGAGACCGGAAGATCTCGTGAAGCTGCCCCTCGGTCTGCCTGCTGAACAGGAGGAACTCCGGGTACTGCTGAAGCATCGTCCGCAGGATGTCGCGCGGATCGACCCCCTCGGGCGCCTTCATTGTGATCGCCTCGGAGAAGATCCGCATCTTCTCCTTCAGGTGTCTCACGTTCGACTGAATCTCGTCCGAGATCCGGATCGCCTGGGAGGCGTTCAGATCGAAGACGTAGGACGACTTGTCCTGCTGAAAGAGAATGATGGCCTGCCCGGCGACCAGACTGATCGACGCGCACAGGATGGTGAACATCCCGATCAGCAGCTTCGCGCGCAGGCCGAAACGGTTCATCGTCCCCCCGACACCCCTGCAGCCCGGGAGCGCTTCGCCCCCCTGTAGTTGATCACCCTGCGGCCATACTCGAAGTTGCCGGCCGCGTCGGACGCCTCGATCGTGATCAGGTTCACGCCTTCCTTCAGGGTGAGAAGGTGAGTGAAGCTCCCGTCGGCGCCGACGGACACCGTCTGCCCGTTGACCTTGACCCGCGCGCCGCGCTCTGTCTTCCCTTTCATCTCGACCTGCCCTCCGGGCGAGAGGAACATCTCCGGCGGAAACAGAATGGTCAACTTCGGCGGCGTCTTGTCATTGAGCGATCGGAACGAGCGGGTGCGGCTGTAGGTACCGGTGAACCCGTCCCGGTCCTGGGCCCGTACGCGCCAGTAGTAGGTGCCGGATCCGACGTTGCGCACGAGGAACGACGTCCCCCGCACCGTCTCGTCGGCGAAGATCTTCCTGAAGCTTCGATCGTGGGCCACGGTCACCCGGTATTTCTCGGCGTTGCGGACCGGCCTCCAGCTCATCTCGACTTGTGGCGCCTTACGGGTGGAGGAGAACCGCGCCCCGTCTTTCGGCGCCGCCAGCAGCGGAACGCCTGGGAGCGCCCGCGGCTTTGCCAGCTGTCCATCCCGGCCAATCGTCGTGACCATCTTCTCGTTCAGGACCACTTCCGAACCCTTCGGACCGACCAGCGTGCGGGTTCCCGAGAGCGACGTGATGGCCGTCGACCTATCGGGCAGGGTCTTCAGAGCGATGCGACTCTTGCCCGTGGTCCCCTTCGATCTCCGGACCCGGATAATACGCGTCTCGGCTTCAGCGGCGATCGCCTCCCGCTGCTCCGCCTCGCTCTTGGAAGCGAGTCCTTCGAGGAACTCGGGCGAGAGCAGCGCCAGGGCGAACTCCTCCTCCTCGCCGACCGATCGGCGCGGCTTGATCACGACCAGTGCGTTCTGATCGACTTCGACGATATCGTTCTGGCCGAAGGCGATCGTCGCTGACGATCGTTCGAAGGTCCGGATCGCATCGTTGTCGTACAGGAGCATCTTCGTCTCGGCGTCCTCCCAGGCGAGGTTCTGGGCGCGCTTTGTCTTGACGGTACGGCTGAACCCCCGGAGCGATGCAACCGCATCCCCCAGCTCCGGCGGGGCATCGCCTGCCAGCTGCGGCACCGGCAGATCGTCGGCTGGAGGCAGGTCAGCCTGAACGGGCGGATCCGGTGGTTGCTCAGGCTGGTATCCGCCGGGCAGGCCGTATTGCAGGAGGTAGTAACCGCCCCCGCCCAGAGCGCCGAACAGCAGGAGCAGCGCCACGATAACGATCGCCTTTTTCATGGAACCCCCGTCTCCATCCTCAGATCAGTACTTGCCCTGTATTCGGAAGAAGAATCCCTTCGCCGAGTAGTCGTTCGCCGAGAACTCGTTGTCTGTGAAGTCAGTGAAGTTGTAGCCGACGCCCACTCGTAGATGATTCAGGAACAGTCTGTTGACCTCGAGCAGGAAGCCGTCGGCCTCGTTGTCCCCCCCCTCATTCATGGTGAGGGTGCGGTACTCGAGCGCCGCGTCCCACTTGTCGCTCAGGTGATAGTCGAATCGGTTGATCCAGAGCTTCATGCTGCTCTTCAGGTCGGCCAGCAGCGCGGGCGACAGGACCCGATCGCGCACCGCGTATTTCTCGGTCAGCGTCAGCCTGCGATGCAGGTCGATGACGGTCTGGAACGAGAACACCTCGTCGGTCGTCTCGTCGCGAACGAGTGTCTGGCTGCTCGGCGGCAGGTTGCTCACCCTCGTGTAGCGCCCGAGGAAGTGGATCCAGTCGTACGCCACCGGCCGGAGGGCAACCCCGACGCTGCGCTCGTCGTAGACCGACTCATCCTGGCCGAGCAGGTTGTCCTCGGTGACGCCGTAGTTGAAACGGCCGAGGAAGGTGAGGTCGCGAGACAGCTTGAACTCGATCGCATTGCTGGTCAGCCACTGATCGCGATCGATAGTGGCGCTTTCGTCATTCCTGATCTCGATCTTCGTGTGCAGCTTGAAGCGCGGATGCGCGAAGGCGATGCTCGCCGACGCCGCCTGGCGCAGCGTGTCGGGCGCGCCGCCCGTCGCCTCGACATTTGACCGCTCGAACGACACGTCAGTCACCAGCCGGTCGCTGAGGCGCGTGTTGATGCCGACGACGTTGGTCGTCGTCATCTCACGGTCATTGCGCCTGAACTGCTCCTCGGTGTAGAGACGACTGCGCTCCCCCAGCCCCGCCTTCGCGCCGAGCGTGAGGATGCCGGTCATCATGCCACCGGTGTCGGGCGACATGCTGTAGGTCCCGTACAGCATCGTTTTCTCGTCCACCTTCGTGGTCACCCCGACCAGCGCTGAATCACCCACCTCGGCATCGGTGTACTCGGCCCGCGCCGTCACCTTCGGGCTGATTTTCGCGTCGACGCCGACGGTCATCTGCTGCTTCAGGCCCTTGGTGGCCGCGGCGCCGTCGATCTCCTGCATGAAGTCGTCCTGGTACCGAGCGAAGAACTTCAGCTTCGGGGTGGCGTGGAAATCGAGGCGCACGGCGCCGATCCCCTCGGTGGTGTCGGAGCCGATCTCCATGTCGGTGTCGCGGTAGCGCCCCTCGAGGGTCAGGTCGACCCGGCCCATCTTCTGCAAGTACTGCAGGGTGCCGGTCTGGATCGTCGAGATGGTCGCCGTCTCGAGGCTGTCGAACAGCAGCTTGACCTGCGCGTTCTTCCCAATCGCGAACGCCACGGTTCCTCCGACCTGGTCGGTCTCATTGACCCCCGTCGTGAACGACGACGAGAACCCGTCATCGACGTGCCGGAAGTAGCCGGTGGCGCGCACCGGGCCGCCGCCGGTGACGAACTCGAAGCGGTACGCATCGGCCGGCTTGCCGGTCACCGCGACCGGCTTCGGGTTGAACAGCAGGCCGCCGTCCGGCGATTCGTACTGTGTCAGCACCTCGTTCTCGCTGCGGCTGTACTCCATCGTGATCTCGCTCGCCTTGCCGAGACGCAGTCGGACGTCACCGCCCGTCAGCTCGTACTCGGAGGTGGCGCGGTCCTCTTTGACGTAGGTCACGCCAACCGTCACGCTGTCGCCGATCGTCTGCTTCACGCGCGCCCCGTAGGTCGAATCGTCCAGCGACGTGCTGGACAGGTCCGAGAACTCGTAATCCACAATCACGAAGACCGGGTTCCCGTTCAGCAGGCTGTCGCTGATGATGGTCGAGCCGTCGGCCACTGACAGGACAGGCGTGCGGAACAGGATCCGTCCCTCCGCGTAGTCAATCTCGTAATCAACGTAATTCCTACGAGTTACGTTAGCAACCGGGATGCCGGTGACCTGGTCCCGGACCTCCAGGCGGACCTTTTCGGACCCGGGGACGACGCTCTTGTTCCGCAGGAAATAGAGCGATCCGCCGGTCCCGACGAATTCGTCATGGGCCGAGCGCGTCTCGGGCAGGGCTCCGAACACGATCGCCTCGCCTAAAGGCTTGCCGTCCTTGCCTTTACGGAGGCTCGCCCAGGTCGCCTGAGCGCCGTAGAGGCTGCGGTTGAACGAAGCGAACTCGTTCCCGGTGATTGCAGAATTGAAATTGC
>JAPUIN010000221.1 GCA_027297005.1 Acidobacteriota bacterium | reverse complement strand
GCGATCCTTCTGGTGGTCAGCCTGGCGCCGGTCACCCCCCGGGCGATCCGGGTCGGCGTCGATCCCGGTCCGGAGACCTAGACCGAACTGCAGCTGGTACAGTCGGTGATAGATCCCACGCCTCTCGAGGAGCGCCTGATGGGATCCTTCCTCCACGAGACGCCCGTGATGGAACACGAAGATCCGATCCGCGCCGATGATCGTCGACAGCCGGTGCGCGATGATGAGAGATGTGCGTCCCTCGAGGAGTCGCGACAGAGCGTCCTGAATCAGCGATTCGGTCTCCGTGTCGACGCTCGAGGTCGCCTCGTCGAGAACCAGGATCGCAGGATCGTAGGCGAGGGCGCGCGCGAACGAGATCAACTGTTTCTGCCCGACCGACAGGTTCCCGCCGCGCTCGCGGATGGGCTCGTCGTACCCGGCGGGGAAGCGCCGAATGAAGTCGTCGGCGTGAGCGAGCCGCGCCACCTCGCGCACTCGTTCATCGGTGAGGGAGGCGTCGCCGAATGCGATGTTGTCGCGCACCGTCCCGGTCACAAGCACGTGATCCTGCATCACGACGCCAACCTGAGAGCGCACGTGTTTTAGCGGCATCTCCCTGATGTCGACACCGTCGACGCGGATGGAGCCGCCGGTCGGGTCATAGAGGCGGATCAGGAGCTTGACCAGCGTCGTCTTACCGGCACCGGTCGCGCCGACCACCGCGATCCGCTCCCCCGGCTCGATATGAAACGACACGCCGTGCAGGACAGGCTCTTCGGTGTGGTAGGCGAAGCATACGTCATCGAATTCGACGCGGCCGCGCGCCGGGCTGGACCGAGCGACGCCTGCTGGATCGGCGATCTTCGGGCGGACGTCGAGCAGCAGGAAGATCCGCTCGAGAGAGGCCATCGCGGCCTGCATGACCGCATAAAAGCCGGAAAGTTCCCGGATCGGACCGAAGAAATGCGCGGCGTACTGGAGAAAGGCGATCAGGGTGCCGAGCGTGAGCAGGTCGGGGCCGAACAGGTGACGACCGCCGCCGTACCAGGCGATCAGTGCGATCGCGAAGTTGGCGATCATCTCGACGACGGCGGAGAAGGACGATTCATAGACGACCGACTGCAGCTCGGAGTCGCGGTGATCCCTGTTTAGTTCGGTAAACGTCTCGCGCTGATGCGGCTCGTTACGGAAGAGCTGCACGAGCAACATGCCGGAGAGCGCCTCCTGGAGAGAGGCGTTGATGCGCGCGATCCGCTTGCGGACCTCGCGGTAGGTATGACGGATACGGCTGCGGAAGAGGATCGACAGGACGAAGAGGATCGGGACGACGGTGAGGGTCACCATCGCCAGGCGCCAGTCGAGCCAGCAGAGAATCCCGACGATCGCGAACAGTTTGAGGCTGTCACCGAGCAGCGTGACGACGCCGGTCGAAAACAGATCGGCCAGCGCCTCGATGTCGGTCGTCACCCTCGACATCAGCCTCCCGACCGGGTTGGTGTCAAAGAAAGACGAATCCAGACGCTGGAGGTGGCTGAAGACCCTCGACCTCAGCGCCAGGACGACGTTCTGCCCCGTCCATTCGGTGAGATACAGGTGGCCGAACCGCGCCACCATCTCGACAGCGAGTGCCAGGATGAACAGGAGCATCAGCAGGCCGACGCCGCTGGCGTCGCCGAGGACCAGGTGATGGTCGATGAGCCGGCGGACGAGGAGCGGGCGCGCCAGGCTTGCGGCGGCGACGATGAAGACGAGTGCAATGGCGGCGCCGATTAAGGGGACGTGCGGACGGAGCCACGGGAGGACCCGCCGCACCAGCTTGGCGTCGTACGCCTTCCCGAGGATTTCGTCGTCGTGCTGGCGGCTTTGGCTCACATCGACTCCAGCTCGCGCTCGATCCGCTGCTGCCGGACCATCCGGCTGAACAGCCCATCCTCGCGGCGCAGGAGATCCGCCGGAGCGCCGGCTTCGGCGATCCGGCCGTCCTCCAGTGCGACGATCAGATCCGCGTTGAGGACGGTCGCCGCGCGATGGCTCACGACGAAAGTCGTCCGGTCACGCATGTAGCCAAGGAGATTTCTGAGGATCGCCTCCTCCGTGTCGGCATCGATGCTGCTGAGGGCGTCGTCAAGGAGGAGGATCCTCGGCTCGAGGAGGAGGGCTCGCGCCAGAGCCACGCGCTGACGCTGACCGCCCGACAGGGTCAAGCCGCGCTCGCCGACGAGGGTATCGAGGCCGTGGGCGAACTGGGGAAGATCCCTCGTCAGTTGCGCGATCGCGGCCACCTCCTCGACCCGGGCGCGGGAGGCGTCCGGTCGTCCGAGGGCGATGTTTTCGGCGATCGAACGGGAGAAGAGGAAGGTCTCCTGCGGGACGACACCGAGATGGCACCTCAGGTGATCGGTCGGAATCGTGTTGAGATCGTGGCCATCGATGAGAATGGTTCCGTCCGGTACCGGGTAGATGCCGGCCAGCACCCGGAGGAGCGTTGACTTACCGGCCCCGACTCGACCGACGATGCCGACAAGGCTGCCTGCCGGCACCTCAAGATCGATGTCGCGCAGACGGGCAGGTGCCGTACCGGAGCCGTTGGGGTAAGCGAACGTCAGATTTCGGAACGAGACCTGACCCTTGAGGGGCGACCCCGGCCCCGGCGCCTGATCCCCGGGAAGATCGCTGTGCTCGGCGTGGATCGCCGTGATCCGACTGGCAGCCCCGAGGCCACGCTGAAACGTGCCGAGGATCCAGCCCAGGATGATTGTCTTGTCGGTCAGAGGCAGCAGGTAGGTCAGAAACGCGACGAAACCGCCGAGCGTCAGGCGACCTTCGATGACGTGCAAACCGCCGAGCCAGAAGACGACGAGGGCGCTCGCCCCCCCGAGGCCCATCATGAGAACGCCGATCAATCCACGGCTGCGGGCCAGGGCGAGGGCGCGCGTTCGGTAGACGCGGCACAGTGCGTCGAACGATTCGATCTCGGAGTCCTCCCGGCCGTACGCTTTCACCATGTTGATCCCGGTCAGATTCTCCTGAACTTTGTTGCTGATCTCCGCAAGTTGCTCCTGCATCGCATTGCTCCTGCGATGGATGGTATGGCTCGCCCGGTAGACGCCCAGGAGCAGGAGCGGGTAGGGGAGGACGGCGGCGACGATCAGGATCGGATCGAGGATCACCATGATCGTGAGCGCGATCGAGTAGGCGATGACGAGATCCAGGATATAAAGCACGCACGGGCCGAACAGGGAACGGATGAGGCGCAGGTCGTTGACGGTGATCGACATCAGCGCGCCCGTGCGGTGCCGTCCGTAGAACGAGGCCGGCAGTGTCTGCATGTGGGCAAAGAGTTCGTTGCGAACGTCGTACACGATCCGGCGCGAGGCCCCCAGGATAAACAAGCGGGAGCGCGTCCGGGTGATGGTGAGGATGGCCGCCGTGGCGGCGATGATCAGAGCCGCCAGGGCGAGAGCGCCGGTGGTGGCCTCGCCGGACTTGAGCGAATCGATGATCCCCTTCAATCGCCAGGGGATCGACATCGCCAGCGCGTTCGTGGCGATCAGGAACAGGACACCCCAGAGATAGCTTTGCCGATGATTTCGCAGGTGACGCAGAATGAACGACATGTTGCCTTCAGGTGATTCGATCGGGAGAGGCCGCGGGGGAGCGCGGCAAAAGACCGAGAAAGAAGTTCTCCAGCAGCAGCTGGCGATGTCCGCGACGGCGAATGGCATAAAGAGTCGTATCCATCTCCTCCACGGCCTGCGGGGCGAGCGCACCGAGCCGCCCGGCCAGTCCGGCAAGGCGCGCTGCGAGATCGAGGTGAATGAGACGCGGGCCCCGTCTGGCCTCACCCGCGAAGCCCTCCTCCGGGACGGTGGTCGCACCGAGGATCATCATGTCGCGCAACAGGCCCATCAGAATTCGCAGATCCCCCTCCAGGTCGTCTCGCCCCCTCACCATTGACTCGGCGCTCGCCACCGCGATCCCCGGGTCGCCCCGTCCGATCGTCACCTCCAGGAGCTTCAGCAGTTCGTCACGGCGCCGGCGGTGCTCGTCCAGATCGAGCTCGAGCGCCGAGCCCAACCGGCCGTCCGAGAGGGCGGCGCGAAGCGTCGCCTCCTCCTCCGGCAGACCGAGGCGCTCCATCAGCATCGCGGTGATCTCGACGACAGGAATGGAGCCGAACGGAACCGACTGACAACGGGAGCGGATCGTGGGGAGCAGCGCGTGGTAGGACGTCGTGGAAAGGATGATGATCGCATGCGCCGGCGGCTCCTC
>JAPUIN010000220.1 GCA_027297005.1 Acidobacteriota bacterium | reverse complement strand
AATCGAGCCCGGGATCCTGTTCCGCGCTGCGGGCGACAATCAGTTCGTCATCTCGGATCGTGCCCGGGGAATCCGCCCGGCCCTCCCCGAGTTGTTGCGTCCCGACGCGGCCCCCTCTGAATGGCTGCGGGCGATCGGCGGGGAGGCGATGCGGCGCGGTTCGCGATGTATCCGGATCGAGCCGCACGGAGGGGGAGCACGGGCTGTTCTGACCGGCGGCGAAAGCGGGGCGGCGTTTGTTCCGATCCCGCGCGGCGCCTATCCAGGCGTGATGTGTCTGGTCGAAGGGATCTCGGGAATGGCCGCGCGTGGGCGGGTCGTCCCACGGGAGGGGAGAATGGCTCTGCGCGCCGACGAGCGGCACCTGATCGCATCGGTCCGCGCGATCCCGGGCATCAATGGCGGGACCTCGGTTCTCGATCTGAGGCATCGCCGGGTACGCGAGCTCGGGCGTGAGGTGCGATGGGCCCGGCTGCCCGAACTGGCGTCGGTGCTCGAGTCGGTGCGCAGGGAGCGTCGCGGCATGATCCTCGTGGCGGGCCCCGGCGCGGAGGAGCAGGCCGCCGGCGCCGGAGCGATCCTCGATCTGCTCGAGGAAGGGCTGCCATCGCGCGCGGCGCTTGGGAGCTGGCTGCCCGGCCGACCGGAGGTGCGGGCGCTCGAGGGGATCGGCGACGATCCAGTTCCATTTGAGGTCCGGGTTTCGCGCGCGCTCGAGGGGCAGCCGGATCTTCTGCTGCTGCCGGAGATTAATCTAAGCGAGGATCCCGGTCCGATGCTCGAGCTGGCGAACCGGCAGGTGCTGATCGCGCCGCTTCCGGTGGGAGATGCTTTCGAAGCGGCCGAATGGCTGATCCGGTGGACCGGCGGCGGTGCGAGGTCGACCGGATCGATCGCCGGAATCCTCGCGACGCGTCTCCTCGAGCGGCTCTGCGACGCGTGCCGGCACCCGTTTGACGTGCACGACCTGCTCTCTCCGGGACCGCGTTACCGTGCCGCCGGTCCCGGCCGGTATTTCCTCACTCAGGGATGTGCTTCATGCCGCGAGTCGGGGGTGATCGATCTCGAGCCGGTTTTCGAATTCCTGCCCGGGCCGCTGGCGCGCTCATTCTCTCTGCGCGTGGACGCCCCCTCGATGCGCGAGCGCTGCGCCCGGGACGGGATGAACACCCTGTTTCATGCCGGACTGCAACAGGCCGCGGCCGGCGCGGTTGACGTCCGGGAGCCGCTCCGCCTGCTGCTGCATGAACTTCCCTGAGATCTCGAGGTCGCACCGTCCCGGTCTCGCGCTTCTGTCCGGAGTGCTGCTCGCACTCTCCTACCCGCGCTTCGATCTCTTCCCCCTGGCATTCATCGCCCTCGTCCCTCTGCTGCTTGCGGTGGGGAAGAGCAGGTTCCGCGAGGCGTTCGGACTTGGTCTGCTGGCCGGGATCGTCTTCTTTGCGCTCCTGCTCCACTGGCTGGTCCCCGTCATGGTGCGGTTCGGCGGATTGCCGTGGATCGCGGGGATCGCGTCGTTCTCCCTTCTGGTCGGCTACCTCGCCGCCTACATCGGCGTATTCGCTGCCATCACGGCACACTGGCGGCGACTCTATGGCGTTGCGGGCCTGCTTCTCGCGCCGATCGCGTGGGTCGCCCTCGAGCTTCTGAGGGCGAGGGTTTTCGGCGGATTCCCCTGGGGCCTGCTCGGATACTCGCAGTCCTCGAACTTGCCGCTCCTGCAGAGCGCGGCTCTGGGGAGCGTCTACCTCGTCTCGCTGCTCGTGGCGGCGTCCAACGTTGCCACGGCAGCCCTGATCATTGGGGCCGTCCGCGGCGCACGCCGGACCGTCCCCTCCCTTCTCCTCGCCCTTGTGGCACTTGCCCACCTGGGGGGGGCGGTCGTCCTGGCGACAAGCACGACCCCGGAGGAGGGTGTGACGATCGCCCTGATCCAGGCGAACGTCGCGCAGGAACGGAAATGGGACCGCGGGGCGGAGGAAGAGATCGTGAGCGATCTGATCACCATGACTCGACGTGCGGCGGCGGCGGGAGCCCGGATCGTCATCTGGCCCGAATCGTCAAGCCCGCTCTCCTTCAGATACCCGGGATTGGCCCGCAACGGGGAGGTCTCGGAGCCGATCGTCGTGGAGCGTGCCGGATATGCCGATCGGGTCGCCTCGCTCGCCCGTGAGCTAGACATCGAGCTGATCGTCGGCAGCGTCGACTATCGGGTCGAGGGAGGGCGTGTCCAGGCGTTGAACAGCGCCTTCCGGATAGGTGCCGATGGGACGCTCGGCCCGACCTACGACAAGGTGCACCTGGTACCGTTCGGGGAATACGTCCCGTTCGGCCCGCTGCTCTCCTTCGTGAATCCCCTGGTCGAGGGGGCGATCGCCGATTTCGAGCCGGGTCGCCGTTACGATCCCCTGCCGACCCGGGCTGGTCTGGCCGCTACCGTCATCTGCTACGAAGTGATCTTCCCCCGCATCGTGACGCGCGTTGGCCGCGGTGCGGCGTTCCTCGTGAACATCACCAACGATGCGTGGTTCGGGCGCAGCGCCGGGCCCCATCAGCATCTGGCGATGGCGAGGGTGCGTGCGGTTGAGATGGGGCGTGACCTGGTGCGTGCGGCCAACACCGGGATCAGCGCGCTCGTCGATCCTCACGGCCGTATCGTCAAGCGCAGCCGGCTCGAGGAGAGGGCGCTGCTCGTGGGGCGCATCCATCCGCGCACCGGCCTGACGCTCAGTGCGCGCCTCTCCGATCGAGGCGCATGGGCGTGTGCTATACTCACTGCGTTGTTCCTCATGCGCGGCGCATTCCGCCGGCGCGGCTCAGATCCCCAACCGGGACACGTGGTGTCATGACGAAGCTGCCCAAGGATATGGAACTCGATGAGCTCGTTCGCAAGGCCGAATCCCTTCGGGAGCGGTACAGCGAGCTTCGGGGGCATCTTTGATCTGGAGACCCTGAGCCGCGATCTCGAGCGGCTCGACGCGCGCGCTGCTGCGCCGGATCTCTGGTCCGATCCCATACAGGCCCAGTCAATTCTGCAGCGTCGGACCCGTCTGACCGAAGAGCTCGAGGGGCTCCGCTCTCTGCAGAATAAGGCCGAGGACGTGCAGGCCTGCCTCGAGCTGGCCAGCGAGGGGGAGGACGTTCACGACGATCTCGACCGCACCGTAGCCGACATGGCCGAAGCCCTCAACTCCCTCGAGCTGGAAATGATGCTGAGTGGTGAGCACGATGGGGGAAATGCCATCCTGACGATCCATCCCGGGGCGGGTGGGACCGAATCGCAGGACTGGGCGGAGATGCTGTACCGCATGTACATGCGGTGGGCCGAAATGCACGGCTACACGATCGAGACCCTCGACCACCAGCGGGGCGATGAGGCAGGCATCAAGAGCGCCACGCTGCTCGTGCGCGGCCAAAACGCTTTCGGTTTCCTGCGCGCCGAGAACGGCGTCCACCGACTGGTTCGCATCTCGCCATTCGATGCCTCAGGGAGGCGCCACACGTCGTTCGCGTCGGTCTACGCCTATCCGGAACTCAATGAGGATATCGAGGTGGAGATCCACGACAAGGATCTGCGCATCGACACCTACCGGAGCAGCGGCGCCGGGGGCCAGCACGTCAACGTCACCGACTCCGCGGTTCGCATCACGCACCACCCGACCGGCATCGTCGTCTCGTGCCAGAACGAGCGCTCCCAGCACCGTAATCGCGAGATGGCGATGCGGGTCCTCAAGTCCCGCCTCTACGAGATGGAGCGCCGCAAGCGGGACGAGAAACGACAGGTCGAGGAAGGGGCCAAGAAGGATATCGACTTCGGAAGCCAGATCCGATCCTACGTCATGCAACCCTACCGCATGGTGAAGGACCATCGAACCGGGTACGAGGTGGGGGATGTCGACCGCATCCTCGATGGCGATCTGGACCCCTTCATCCGCATGTTCTTGCTAAAACAGAGCATATCGGGCAGCTAGGAGCCTGTCCCTAGTATGGTGTTGGGTTGCGAGCAGAAGTAGCGTCTGTTGACAGACTTGCACGCGATTCTTATATTAGCACTCGAATTGGTCGAGTGCTAAAACCATGAGCCATCCCAAGCAGGACAACCTCCTTGATCCGCGCTCGCGGGAGATCCTCAAGCAGATCGTTTCGAGCTACATCCTGACGCGGGAGCCGATAGGCTCCCGAACCATCGCCAAGATCAGCCGGGAGGGGCTGAGTCCCGCCAGCATACGGAACGTCATGGCCGACCTCGAGGAGTTCGGCTACCTCAGCCAGCCGCATGCATCGGCCGGGCGTGTCCCGACCGATAAGGGATACCGCTATTACGTCGATGCCCTGCTGCCCGATGCCTCGGTCAGCTCGCGCGAGCGCGCCTTCATCGATCAGAATCTGGGGCGGACCGGAGGCGAGCTGACCGAGGCCATGGAGGCGATTCCCAGGCTGCTTGCCCATCTCACAAGCCAGGTTGGTTATCTGATTTCGCCGCCGATCAGTAACGTGCGGCTGAAGCATATCGAGTTTCTCAGCCTCCATGAGCGGCGCATCCTGGTGATCTTCGTCGATCGCACGGAGATCGTGAGTCATCGCGTGCTCAACATGGAACAGGACTTCACGCAGTACGATCTGGATCGCGCCGGCCGTTATCTCGTCAGCGAGTTTTCGGGGCTCAATCTGAACGAAATCCGCGAGCGCCTCGTTGGCCTCATGGCCGAGGAGAAAGCCAGCGTCGATCGCATCCTGGCGAACGCCATCAAGCTGGGGACCCGCTACCTCGAATCCGAGCCCGAGGAGCGTCGCATGGTGCTCGACGGAACCACGAACATCATGAACCATCCGGAGCTGTCCGATACCGAAACCGTCAGACGACTCTTCCAGACTTTCGAGGAGAAGCATCACCTCGTCCAGCTTTTGGATCAATGCCTCGACCCGACGCGGCCCCGCGTTCTGATCGGATCGGAGAATTCCGACCCCCTCCTGGGGGGACTTTCTCTCGTCGCCTCCCCCTACAGGCACGCCGACGGTGCCACGGGATGGCTGGGGGTCCTGGGGCCGACCCGCATGGAGTATGACCGGGCGCTTGCCCTGGTTGTCTATATCTCCCGTCTTTTCTCCACTTTGTTGACCCACCGAAACGCGTAACCTATATTCGCGGCGGAGGCCGTATGTCTTCGTGTGGGAGGAAGGGCGACGGAAAATCTCTGCAGGATCCGGCCGCTGTCGCTCGGCA
>JAPUIN010000022.1 GCA_027297005.1 Acidobacteriota bacterium | reverse complement strand
CGCCCCAACCCCTGAATCCCCAGCAGGTGCCGCTGCGCCAGCCCGGTGATGGGTGACCGGGCAAGCTCCGCCGTCGTTCCGGATCCCACCGTCACCGCCGGCGGCGGCGCCGTGCGCCGGCGGCGCCGGGGGCGGGCCGTTTCACTGGATTCAAGCATGACCCCCTCCTCGTTCAGAGCCGCCCACCGGGCGAGCGCTTTGGCTGACCACCGTTCTTTTCTCCGGCCGACGGACGAGTCGCACCTCGTCGCGGCCATCCTCTTCCTGTAGCCGCACCTCGACCGCCTCTTCGAGGCTGGTTGGCACATTCTTGCCGGCATAGTCGGCGCGGATCGGCAACTCCCGGTGCCCCCGGTCGACCAGCACCGCCAGTTGGATAAGGCGTGGTCGGCCGAAATCCATCAGACCATCGAGCGCCGCGCGAATCGTCCGCCCGGTGAACAGGACGTCATCGACCAGCACGATCTTTCGATCATCGATTTTGAACGGAATCCTGGTTTCCTTGAGAATCGCCTGCGGGCCGACCGTGGTCAGATCATCACGATAGAGGGTGATATCGAGCATCCCGACCGGAATCTCCTGGCCGGTGATCGAGGCGATGCGCCGCTGCAGCCGATGCGCCAGCGGTACGCCACGGGTACGGATGCCGACCAATCCGAGACTCTGCAGATCGCGGTGCCGTTCGACGATTTCGTGGGCGATGCGGGTGATGGTGCGCTCGATCTTCGTCGCATCGAGAACGGTCACTCCCGGATTATCAGGCATGACTTGCTCCGATGCGGGCCGACGCGGGCAAAAAAAATCCCGCGTGACCGCGGGCTTCGGTAGTGGATTCCTGGGGCTTCACCGCAACACCTTCCCAGCCTCTCCGGGCCGGATTAAAAGTGGCTTATAACGCCTGAAAATGATAGTCGAGAGGCGTATGCATGTCAACTGCCGGTCGGACGCTTAACGGCCCGATTCGTAGCTGTCGATGATCGGCACGGCATGAAGTCCGGTATGCTGCGGCGTGAAAATCCCGGTCTGGATCTTTCCGTCGAGGTCGCGAGCCACCGGCATTCCCAGGGCGTAGAGCGCGGTCGGCACGACATCGGCGATCGAACCACTACCGAAGCTATGCCCGTGGCGGATCTGTGGCCCGCGCGCAAACAGAAAGCCTCCGGGCGCTCCGACGTGGGTGCCGGAAAGCCGCTCTCCCCCACACACCTCTCCCAGAAACCGGTGTCGAAGCGACTGCGGCTCAATACCGTGCGACGAGGTGACGAAGAGAGTGGCGTTCTCGTCCATCCCGGCCAGCACCCGTTCAACGATCGTGTCGATGCGTCGGTAATAACCTTCCATGACCTGACCGTAGCGGTCGATCTCCGGGTCGCTGACGTTTCCGAAGTCTGCCGGCCGGGCATAACGGAGGAACGTGTGGGCGACTCGGTCGAGACCGGGAAACGAGATGGCCACGATTCCCGGCCCGAATTCCGTCCCGGCTTCGGCGAGCATTCCGGAGACCCGCTCGTCGGCACGTAGCGCGCGGCTCAGAACGCCGATGCGCTCGAGATCCTCCGGATCGTCTCGCCGGACATTTTCAACATCGATCAGGTCGGCCAACCCGGTGATCCCGCCGAGTCGATCGAACCGGTGCGTTCCGGACAGCGCCGGAACATCGAGATCAATATCCCAGCCGGAGGCCAGGCCCGCTCCGCCCATCCGTGAAGCGATCTCCCACAGCGCGAGGCTACGGCGATCGGCGCTCGATAACGCCCGGAGGGTCTGAAAAGGCGCCAGCAACCAATCGAATCCGATGCCGGCCGGCGTCACCACGAAGCGGGTTGATCCGCCCAGGATCCGGCGCTCGAACGCATCCCGGACTCCGTGCCGGTACGGCAGTTTCCCGGTAATCAACGTGGTGCGGGTGACCGGCGTGAGGCACGGCTTCAGTGACTTCAAACGTCCAAACGATCCGGTTTCCCGCAGCCTGGAGAACGCCGGCATGATGCCACGTGATTCGAGGGTGAGAAGATCCTCGAGATCGGCACCGTCGAAATTGAGCAGCACGAGATGCCCTTCCGGGGCAATCTCACGCATGCTGGGAACTCCGCCTGCCGAACCGGCCGGAACGACACTGACGAGCCACACAGGCGGGAGCAGAGCGATCACCGCAGCCGCGGCTGCGACCCCCTGCACCCTCATGGAACGTCGCAGCCGCGGAATGGCCGAGACGATAAGCGCGAACAGCCAGGTAAGGGTCATCGCCGCGTAGGCGAACTCCAGGCTGTCGGCGATACCGGGCTCGAGCACCGGGCGCTGACGCGAGACGGTGGTCCAGCAGGCGCCTATCAGAAGTGCCGAATTGACCACGTGAAATGCCATGAGGTAGCGCAGGTTCAACCACGACAGGCGTAATGGGTGACTGGCGAAGAAACGGAGCGCACCGTACACCAGCGCCCAAGCCACGCCGGAGGCGAGCGCATAGACGGCGATGATGACGACGAGCGCCAGACCTCCGCCGCGGGCAAAGTCGGCATTGGTCGCGCGCAGGAATAGCCCGAGAACAAGGGCCCCGTAGAGACCGGCGATCGTCGCGTTGAGCCACAGTTTCAGTGCGTTCACGCAGGCGCATGGTAGCACACGATCCGAACGCGTCTCGTTGTGTCGCCGCGGCACGTCTGGTATAGTTCGCGCCGGTATGCAGTTCGATGTTCCAGCCCGCATCATTCGACATCGGTCCCTGAACTCCGATCATTTTCTCATCACGCTTGAAGCACCAGTGATAGCGCGACGGGCAAAGCCGGGGCAGTTCGTGATGCTCGAAAGTCGCCCGGGGGGCGATCCCCTGCTGCGGAGGCCAATGAGCATTT
>JAPUIN010000219.1 GCA_027297005.1 Acidobacteriota bacterium | reverse complement strand
GAGGTTATTGCTAGGGACAGGCGGCGGCCGGGAGCGGGCCGGAGGTGTTCTTCCTGCGGGTGGATCTCAACCTTTATCCCCTCCACGCGCCGTCTGAATCGAGAGCCTCTTCTCGTCCTCACGAACGAATAGCTCGCGATCGAACGCCGCGGGCGTCGTTCCGTCGGTCAATTCGATCGCGAGGAGATAGATCCCCGGGCCCGCCAGGGCCTCGAGATCCACCTGGCCAGGAAGACGCATTCCCGCGATCGGCACCTGAACGGTCGCGGGGCCGATCGGCCCCAGCAGAAGATCATCGCCGCCGATCCGAAGAACGTCGTAATCGATCCGCGGGCCACCACCCGCACGCCTGCGCACACAGATCGGGAAGGGTTCCCGGGTGAGAGCGAGGGAGATGCCGAAGCCGAGGGGCCCCTGGGCATCGTCGCAGCGGCCCGCGCGCATTTCGAAATCGGCGATCCCGTCGACGCAGCCGAGCGCCGCATCGGCGTCGGCGATCACCGGCGCCGATCCGAGTACGCGCCCGTAGACGATCCCCTCGCCGGCCACGCCGTCGGGAAGGAAGGCGAGAGCGCACCCCTCCTCGAGACGGGGAACGACGTCAACGAGTGTGGCCGTGGGGTGAATCCTCACCGCTCCGTGCAGCGCATCATGGTCGGGATTCTCGAACCCGACGCTCGCCCGCAGGGCGCTGCGGTTGATCGGCTGAATGGAGAGGATGTCGACGAACGGCTGGCAGGCGTCTCCCGCTCCGTCCGCATTGGTGTCGTCCTGCCGCGAGTTGAACGCGGCCGGACAATTGTCGCGATCGCCGCAGACGCCGTCCCGATCGACGTCGTTCTTCGGGTCGCCCGGGCAGATGTCACAGTCGTCGGCGATGCCGTCCCCATCGCTGTCCGGTCCGCCACCTTCCCGGACCGAATCGCGGAATCGCCCGTCTACGAATGCCGAGGGGCAGACGTCCTCACCGTTCGCAACACCGTCCCCATCGCTGTCCGGATCACACGCGTCGCCCCGCAGATCGCGATCGAGGTCCCGTTGTGCCGGGTTGCTGACGTCCGGGCAGTTGTCGCAGGCGTCGCCGCTCCCATCTCCATCCGAGTCGTTCTGACCGACGTTCGAGATGAGAGGACAGTTGTCATCATGGTCCGGGATCTCATCTCCATCCACATCGGCCGGCCTGTGCAGCTCCTCCGTGATTCCGAGCGCCCCGTCGCGAGTCGTCCCCCCGTGCACGACGAGGACGCTCCGGGTGGTGTCGAACGCCGCGGCGTGACCCATGCGCGGCGGCGCCGTCTCTCCGGTTGGCAGAGCGGTCCAGGTGGCCCCGTCATAGAGACGCGTGGCGGCGGTGATCTGCTCACTGATAATTCCCGGAAAAAAAGAGGGGCCTGGGTCTTGGAATATCACGCGACCCCCGAAGATCACGACCTGCCGGCGCCCGGTGTCGAACGTCATGACGCCGTTCCATGTCGGCGGGATCTCCCCTCTGTGATCGACCGGCTGCCAGATGGTGCCGTCAAACTCCCAGGTGCCATTCGGCTGCCGCGCCGCCCCGGGGGCCGTGACACCGCCCTGAAGGACCGTCAGGCGGCGGAAAGGATCGTAGACCATCTGGTGTCCGTAGCGCGCCTCCGGGAAGCGGGGGCTGGCGGTGCGCCTCCACGACGACCCATCGAAGAGCCACGTGTCGTCCAGGATGCGCGGGCCGTCGCGGCCACCGAAGAGGACCAGCCGATCGTTCTCCACGTCATACGCCAGCCCGGCCGCCGCGCGCGGTGCCGGTCTCGTTCTGGTCTTGATCTCGGTCCAGCGGTTTCCTTTGTATGACCATGAATCGTTCAGCGTCTCGCCGTCGGCGATCCGCTGCCCGCCGAACAGGAGCACCCGCCGCCGGCGAGTGTCGTACACCAGTCGATGATCACGGCGTGCCACCGGAGCATCAGGAGTCTCGATCATCGACCATGATCCGCCGTCGAACTCCCATGTGGCCGTATCGGCAGCTCCACCGAACAGAACGGTGACGCCGCGGGCCGGGTCGTAGACCGCCGCGGCGCCTTCGCGGGGGCCGGGACCGAATCCGGTCGAAACGTCGATCCAGAAATCGGGAACTGTCGAGCCGGGCGGATCGTCGGGATCGCACAGCGTTCCGATCCCGTCCCGGTCCGTGTCCATGTCGAAGTTGACGAAGAATCGATCGCGAACATCCGGACAATGGTCCAGATGATTGGCGATGTGATCGTCGTCCCTGTCCAGAGGGAAGCAATGCCAGGACTCAGACGAGAAGATGCCCGTCTCGATCCGGCAGCTCGTGAGCGGAGATAGAACGCGGGACCGCGGGATGAATCGATCCGATCCCGATGAACGCGGCATCCTGCCGAAGAAGACCCGCGGGACGTCGGCGAAAAACACCTCGGGCAACAGACTTGCGAAGGTGGTGGCGGCGCCGTTCCCCGTGGCAGGCAGCAGGAGGACCGGCTCACCGCTCTCCACGAATCGCGGCGCCGCCCCCCGGTCGGTCACGAGCCGGAGCATTTCTCCGTCGAACACGCTTCTCTGCCCACCGACATCGTCATGGAGATCCAGACCGGGGATCTCGATCCTCATCCGCCAGGTTCCGTCCGCTTTCTCGCGCTGTCCCGACGTGATCGAGGCG
>JAPUIN010000218.1 GCA_027297005.1 Acidobacteriota bacterium | reverse complement strand
CAGCGTGGCGATCGCCAGCGCATCCTTGGCCTTGGCATATTCGATCTCGTTGATTAGTCCGTCGGCGCGCGCAGTATCGGAGCGGTTCATCTCGCGTTGGGCGGTCTCTTGCTTGAGAAGCTTCAGGTCCACGTCTTGTTGGTTGGTCAGGATCGTCGTCTGATTGGTAATGCGTTGGCCGTCCAGCTCGGCCTGCAAGGCTTCGACCTGGGACACCTGCTGAGCCAACTCGCCGGCCAGTTCGGGGCTGTCGACATGCGCCAAGAGCTGGCCGCGGGTGACCGTATCGCCCGCCCGCACCTTCAGCGTTACCGTGCCCTGCGCAGGACTGTACAACGTCGGATACGACGACGCGACGATACGGCCCGAAACGGCCAGGTCACGCACCAGCGTCCCCCGCGTAACCTGGGCGAAACGCAGCCGACTCCGATCGAACGACCGCTCGGTCCCTGACCAGCGATTGATCGACGGCCACGCCAGTGCCAACCCGACGATTAGGGCCCCTCCGACGACGCCCGCCACCACGGTGGAGCGTCTTGGCCCCCGCCGGGTGATGATCACATCCGTTCCGGAAGTGTCCTGGATCATCTCCATCTTCCCGCATTCCAAAAGGGGACAGATTGAATCTCTATCCTCAGGATCTCGCGTCTGCCGGCCGTTGACCCTTCGGCCCTGCAGCGGATTTCTCGTCCCATGGGGTCGTATTTCCCAACGATATCATAGGTCAGTACGCAGAACGGTTCTTCCCGGTTCCATGTCACTTTGAGGTCAACCAGCCGGGAGGAATGAGTTCAAATCGTACGACGCATCAGATCGTCGATGGCTTCGACTGCCCTGAAGCTGGCCGCCTGCGCCGGCCTCCTGCCTGACCGGAATCGGTTCGGTTCATCATCGATGGCCGATTTGAGATACCCTGCTGCGGAGTAAGACAGGGCACCTGATATCTATGGAGCGCAACCCCATGAGCGAGATGATTGTCGTCGGAAATAAAGCGCCTGGATTCAGCCTCCCGGACCATCTGGGACGCACCATCACGCTGGACCAGTTCGCCGGTAAGCGCAATGTCATGCTGTTGTTCTACCCGCTCGACTTCACACCTACCTGAACCCAGGAAGTTCCGGCCATGGAGCGGCTCCTGCCCCGCTTCCGGTCGGCACACACCCAGGTCCTGGGTGTCAGCATCGACAGCACTTTCTGCCACGCCAACTGGGCCCAAAGCATGGGGGGGATCTCCTTCCCCCTGCTGGCCGATTTCCACCCCAAGGGTGGCATGGCGGGCAGCTACGGGCTCTACCTGGCCGACAGCGGGATCACCGACCGGGCGACCGTCATCATCGACTCCTCCAGAGTGGTGCGACACGCCTCGTCCGTGACGCCGTCGGGTCAGCGAAACATCGAGGAGCTGGCGGCCCTCTGCGAGTCAATCGACAAGGAGCACGGCAGTGGGCTGCAGGACTTTCCCGGGTCCCCCGGCATCGAGGCCGGCATGACCCTGTTCGTCAAGAGCAACTGCGGGGCGTCCCGCGCCGTCATGCTGGTGCGGCGGAATCTCCATCTCAATGACGAGCTCAAAATGCGAAACGTCTCGGAGAATTCCGGAGCGCGCGAAGAGCTGGTGAAGATCGCCGGCAAGGATCAGGCCCCCTGCCTGGTGAAGGGCGGGAAGCCGATCCACGAGAGCAAAACAATCATCAGCCGCCTGGTGACCGACGCCAGTGACATCCCGGGGTAGTCACCCAGGTGCATAGCTACGACGTACTCGTCCTCGGCGGCGGCACGGCGGGAAGCGCCGCCGCCGAGGCGGCGCACCAGGCCGGCGCGCGGGTCGCCATGTTCAATGACGGTGAACTGGGCGGCCTCTGCATCCTGCGGGGCTGCATGCCGACCAAGACCCTTCTCCACGCGGCCCACCTCGTCCACCACGCAGGACACTCGAGCACCGACGGGATCCGCGTCCTGGGATCCGAGACCGATTTCCCCGCGGTGATGGCCAATAAGGACGCCAAGGTCGAGCGTTTCAAGCGGGCCAAGATCGCCGGGATCGAACGGGGCGGGTACGACGTGATCGATGCCCGCGCCCGCTTCGCTGGCACCGACACCGTCGAGGCGGGGAATGAGACCTACCGGTTCACCCGGGGGGCGGTGATCGCCACCGGATCGGTTCCGTCGGTCCCGCCGATCCCGGGGCTGGATGAAGTGCCGTACCTGACCAGTGACGACATCATGCGGCTCACCGAACGACCCGACTCGATCCTGGCAATGGGATCGGGCGCCGTCGGGCTCGAGTTGTGCCAGTTTCTCGCGCGCATCGGGAGCCGGGTGACCCTGGTCAGCCGGAAGCGTGTCTTCGAGAAGATCGACCCGGTCCTGGCCGATGAGATGGAGAAAGTTCTCGCCTCGGAGCCGAACCTCGAGCTGATCCAGCCGAGCGAACCGGCCCGCATCGGCCGGCGGGCCGGTAAGAAGGTGGAGTTCGAATTGCCCGATGGACGGCGGGTCACCGCCGATGCGCTGCTCCTGGCCACCGGACGCAGCGCGCTCCTTCGGGGACTGGGCCTCGAAGCGGCCGGGGTCGAGACGAAGAGCGGCCGGGTGGTCTGTGACGACGACATGCGGACCAGCAATGACCGGATCTTCGTCGCGGGGGACGCGACCGGAGAGGAGATGATCCTCCACATCGCCAACCAGGAGGGGCGAGTCTCCGGCCTGAACGCGGCCGCAGGGAGGTCCGTCGAGCGCGTCGACCGGCGGCTGGACATGCGGGTCGTCTTCACCGATCCTCCGCTCGCGACCCTCGGCATGACCGAGGCACAGGCGGCAAATAAAGGCCTCTCGATCGTCACCGCGCAGATCCTCTTTCCCGAAACCGGCCGCGCCATCACCATGGACGTTCAGCACGGTCTCTGCAAGTTCGTCGCCGACAAAGAGCGCGGCGAGATCCTGGGCGTGCAGATCCTCGGGCCACGGGCCGACGATCTGGTCCACACGCTGGCCGCCGTTCTCCACTACCACGGCACCGCCACCGACATGCTGTCGATGACCTGGTATCACCCGACCTTGAGCGAGGTCTTTTTCTCCCTGGCCCGGGAGATCGAGGACAGGCGCCGCGTCACCGCATAACCACGCCGCCGGGTTGAATTACGACTCTCGATCGGGGTAGATTCAGCCCACGAATGATCGATCATCCTCTGGAAGGAGAATCCGATGGCGGAGAGCGTGTACAAAGTTATTGAGCTGGTGGGAACGAGCAGCGACTCCTGGGAGAAGGCGGCCGCAGCCGCCGTCCAGCGGGCCGGAAGATCGCTCCGGGACCTGAGGGTCGCCGAAGTCACCGAGATGGACATGCAGATCAAGAACGGGAAGGTCGATACCTACCGCGCGAAAGTGAAGATCTCCTTCAAGTACGAGGGGAACAAGTAGGGGCCCCCTGCGCCCCTGGTGGAATCAGAGCCTCCGGCCGGCACGTCCCCTGCGGCGGGCCGGTCGTGATGTTGTTGCCGGGGAACGTGCGCCGCGCCCGGCGCAGAGCCGGCCGTGTATCGCCCGCGCCGCCGAGGCGCGATGCATAATGATCTCGAGCAGCCCTCCCTATGGACGCGGGCGGTACTCCTCCCAAAATCCTTTGTTCCTTGACCAGCCCGGAGTCTCGGAGTAGCTTAACGAACATAGAAAGTTTCGAGGGGGAAATGCTCTGTACCTGGTGTCAGCGGCGGAATGTCATGGTGGGCGCCCTGTGCCCCTGATCCCCGAATCAAGTCGCCGGTGCGCGGTCATGCTGCTTCTGTCGGTGGCAATGA
>JAPUIN010000217.1 GCA_027297005.1 Acidobacteriota bacterium | reverse complement strand
TATTCACCTTCAACGGTCAACCGATGAAGCGACTGACCACGGCGTTCGACCGGGCCAGGAGACGGGCGGGCCTGGGCGAGGATGTCACCTTCCACACCCTGCGGCATACGTTCGCGTCCTGGTTCATGATGAACGGCGGCGATCTCTATCGCCTTCAGAGATACATGGGCCATTCCACGATCACCCTGACGCAACGGTACGCGCACCTGTCCCCGGATTACATGCGGGAGGGAGTCGAACATTTCGGCCCGCCGAAGACCGACCGTGAATCTACTGGTCTAAAATCGGCCCAAAACGAGGACGGCCCGCCGAGTGGAGATTCTGTAAGTCGTTGATTACATTGGTGGGCCTGAGAGGACTCGAACCTCCGGCACGCGGATTAGGAATCCGCTGCTCTATCCACCTGAGCTACAGGCCCGTCCTTTTAACCGGCAGCATCATAGTTTATACCCGTCCACTTCAGTCCCCGTCAAGTCGTGATCGCGCGATGCTCTGGCGGGGATTGCCGATCGTGTGCGACACTCCGACTCTTAACGGGAGGGTTGGATCATCCGAATCCTGAGACCGGGCTCCACGATCCTCGCCATGGCGGTGGTGATCTTCGTCGCGCTGTCCGTTGTCACCTGCAAGGGGACCACTGGCCAGATTATTGGACGCGTCGCTGTCGGCGCGGGAGGAGCGCTCGCCTCCGCGGACGCCGAAGCGACCGCTGCCGGGTTGCGCATTCTCCGCGCGGGAGGAAGCGCGGCCGATGCGGCGGTCACCGTGGCTCTGGTGCTCGCGGTCGTCCATCCTCATTGGGGCAACCTGGGTGGAGGCGGCTTTGCGATCGCCAGGTTCGGCGACGAGGTCGCCTCACTCGACTTCCGCGAGACTGCGCCGGCGGCCGCCACTCCTGCCATGTACCTCAACGCCGTCGGACGCCCGGTGCCCAACGCCTCATGGATCGGTCCGCTCGCCATGGCAGGCGTCCGTGCCGACGGGACTGTACGCCCTGCACCGTCGGTACGGACGCCTGCCATGGCGCGTTGTCGTGGCGCCCGCCATCGAACTGGCACGGGAAGGGTTCACGATCTCGGAGCGGCTCTACGACGCCCTCGACTGGTCGCGAGATGAACTGGCGCGCTTCGAGGAGAGCGCGGCCGTCTGGCTCCCCGGTGGCCATCCCCCTGAGATCGGTACGCGCATGATCCTCCCCGAGCTGGCGCGGACGCTGGAGCTCTACGCCGAGCAGGGGCCGGAAGGGATCACGAGCGGTCCGGTTGCCGAAGCGATCGTCGCGGCCTCCACGCGATATGGTGGCCTGCTCACGGCCGAGGATCTGGCCGATTACCGCCCCGAGTGGCGGGACCCGGTGCGGTTCTCGGCCTTCGGATGGGAGATCGCGTCGATGCCGCTTCCCTCCTCCGGCGGGATCATCGTCGGTGCGACGCTCGGGATGCTCGAGCGGCTCGATTGGCCGGCCCTTGAGCGCCCCTCCGTCGACCGCCTTCATCTCCTGACCGAGGTCTGGCGACGCTCCTATGCCGACCGCTTCGTCCTGGGTGATCCTGGAACGACGCGCGCGAACGTCATGGATTTGCTCGAACAGACCTGGCTGGACCGGCGCGCATCGGGGATCGACCGAACGCGGGCGGCCTCCTCACGCGAGATTGCGCCGTGGTCGCAGGAGCTCGCGCGGGAGTCTTCCGAGACCACCCATCTCTCGGTCGTCGACGCCGACCAGAACCTGGTGGCGCTGACGACGACACTGAACGGCTGGTTCGGCTGCTATCTCCACGTGGCGGGAGCCGGCTTCATGCTGAACAACGAAATGAATGACTTCTCCACCAACCCGGGCGAACCGAATGCCTTCGGTCTGGTTCAGGGGGAAGCGAACACCATCATTCCGGGACGGCGGTCGCTCTCGTCGATGGCTCCGACGATCGCATGGCGCGGAGACGAGGCGATCGCTCTGGGATCGCGAGGAGGGTCACGGATCCCGACCACAACCACCCAGGTTCTTCTGAATCTCATGGTCGATGGCGACTCGCTGGGACAGGCTGTACGACGATCGCGCATGCACCACCAGTGGCTACCGGACGAACTCCGGATCGAGGAGGGAACGCTGTCGCAGGAGACGCGCACCGCCCTGGAGCAGCGAGGGCATAAGCTGCGGGAGGTGCGGGGGCTGGGCGAGGTGCACGCCGTCCACCTCAGAAGCGACGGCTGGATGGAGGCCGCGGGCGATACAGCCAACCGCGGCAACGGGGCAGCGGGCGCGCTACTCCGCCCTCCCCGATCCGCGCGGCGGAGCCCCGCACAGTCGGAATCCGATCAGAACTGAATGAGTGTTTCGACCTCCAGATCCGGCAGCCGCGCGCGACCCTCCAGAAACTTGAGTTCGATCAGAAACCCCGCCGCTACGACGACTCCCCCCAGTTTCTCTGCGAGGCGTCTCGCCGCCGATGCGGTGCCACCGGTCGCGAGGAGATCGTCAATGATCAGAACCCTCTCTCCTGGCACAAACGCGTCGAGATGGACCTCGAGGCGATCGGTGCCGTACTCGAGCGCGTACTCCTCGGATGCGGTTTTCCACGGCAGCTTGCCCGGCTTGCGCGCCGGCACGAAACCCGTGTGCAGGCGCAGCGCGATCGCGGGGGCGAAGATATACCCGCGCGATTCGATCCCGATGACCTTGCTGATACGGTGGTTCTCGAACCGTGAGGTCAGTTCGTCGACTGCCCGGGCGAGCGCACCGGGGTCCCGCAGGAGAGGCGTGATGTCCTTGAACAGGACCCCCGGCTTGGGAAAATCAGGGACATCACGGATATAGCTTCGCAGATCCATACTCACCCCCTCCGGCATCCGCTTCTCCTCGCTCACGCTTGGATATCGAATCCTTCGATCGTCTGATTCAACTCAGTCTCGTCCGTCATGATGCCGTCCACCTTGGCCCCCGCTGGTCCGACGCGTAGCTGCCCCATGAACGCCTCGAGGTTCTCCACCGACCCCGCAGCGACCGCCTCCACCCGACCGTCGCGCCGGTTGCGAACGTAACCGCGCAACCCGAGTGAACGGGCGGCGCGCTCCGTAAAAAACCGGAAACCGACCCCCTGGACGATCCCGGTGATGAGATAGCGGGTGGCTCTCATTTCGCAGGGTGATGGAGATTTGGTCGGGGCGAGTGGATTTGAACCACCGACCCCTTGGTCCCGAACCAAGTGCGCTACCAGGCTGCGCTACGCCCCGACCATGTTAAGAATCAACTACTTGCAGCGATTCTATCGCCCCGGGAATGGCGATCGATTTGGTCCGTGCCCCATCCTGTGCCCCACCTTCCGTCTCGTCCAGGGTCGCCATCGCCGCCTTTAGGTGCCCAGGCGAGAAGCGGATGTAATGGCGTTCGCAGACCGCCGAACTGTTGCCCATGATCTTCGCGATGGTCGCCATTGGGACTCCCGCCTCCGCCAGTCTGCTTCCGAAGGTGTGCCGCATGAGGTTGAACGGGCCTCCGCGCTTCTCGATCCCGGCCCTCTGTAACGCACTCTCCAAGGCACGGGTCGCCCGCCAGGGGTCGAGCCGCTTCCCCTCGCTATCGCACAGGACGTATTCAGACCGAAGATGTCTTGTAGCATCCCCGAG